>NZ_JIBB01000003.1:0-163237 GCF_000620525.1 Acinetobacter sp. UNC436CL71CviS28 | reverse complement strand
TGACATTATTTCAATGAGTTATCTATTTTTGTCGTGTACAGAGAAAAATTATAATGATTTTTATGGTCACCAGATGGGCGATAAAGTGATTTATAGTATTGCCAGAGCAATTAAAAATTCGATTCGGCACAGGGATTTTGTGGCGCGTTATGGTGGAGAGGAGTTTGTAGTGCTTCTTCCTGAAACCGAGGCGCATGGTGCTTATGCGGTTGCGTCCAATATTTATAGGGAAATTGAGCGGCTTGCTATTCCTCATGAACGTTCATGTATTGCCAGCTATATCACTGTAAGCCTGGGTATTACAATTTATAGGGGAGAAGCGGCTGTAACACAGGAGGCTTTGCTTGAGTCTGCTGATCAGGCACTCTATCGAGCCAAACAGTTGGGCCGTAACCAGATTTTCTATCAGTCAGTCGGTTCAACAAAAGTTGCATAACCATTAATTCTTGTAAAAATAAAAGCCGCCAGAATCAGGCGGCTTTTAAACAGATTAAAAATTACTTCTTGTTATTTTTAAGCTGGGGTAAAGCTGAACCCTGGCCCAATGATAGCAGGCCAGAGTCAGTATAAAGACCCAGTTTGGCGCGTGTATCTGTAATATCCAGATTACGCATAGTCAGCTGTCCAATACGGTCCATTGGTGTAAACATTGAATCACCTTTTTCCATAGTCAAGCGTTCAGCTTCATAGGTCAGGTTCGGAGATTCAGTGTTCATGATGGTGTAGTCATTACCACGACGCAGCTCTAACGTGACTGTACCCGTAATTGCTTTAGCAACCCAACGTTGGGCAGTTTCACGCAACATCAGTGCCTGAGAGTCAAACCAGCGGCCTTGATAAAGAAGACGACCTAAACGCAGACCATTGATACGGTATTGTTCAATGGTATCTTCATTATGAATACCCGTTACCAGACGTTCATAAGTGATATGCAGCAACGCCATGCCAGGTGCTTCATAAATACCACGAGACTTGGCTTCAATAATACGGTTTTCAATCTGGTCGGACATTCCCAGACCATGACGTCCACCAATACGGTTCGCTTCAAGAATAAGTTCCACCGGATTATCAAAACGTTGGCCATTTAATGCAACTGGCATACCTTCTTCAAAAGTCACGGAAACTTCTTCAGCTTTAACTTCGACTTCATCTTTCCAGAACGCTACCCCCATAATTGGCTCGACAATCTTGATGCCGGCATTCAGGTATTCAAGATCTTTGGCTTCATGAGTTGCACCCAGCATATTTGAGTCGGTCGAGTAGGCCTTTTCTTTTGACATTTTGTAGTCAAAACCGTTATCGATGAGGAACTGTGACATTTCAGCACGGCCACCAAGTTCATCAATAAAGGTCTGGTCTAGCCAAGGTTTATAAATTTTCAGGTTAGGATTGGTAAGCAGACCATAACGATAAAAACGCTCAATATCGTTGCCTTTATAAGTTGAGCCATCACCCCAGATGTTGACATCATCTTCTTTCATGGCCGTTACCAGCATAGTACCGGTGACTGCACGACCTAATGGAGTGGTATTAAAATAAGGCATACCGCCTGTACTGATATGGAATGCGCCACATTGAATTGCAGCAATACCTTCAAGTGCAAGTTGCAGGCGGCAGTCGATCAAGCGAGCTTTTACCGCACCATAATTTTCAGCTTTCTTTGGAATGGCATCATAGTCATCTTCATCAGGCTGACCAAGATTTGCAGTATACGCATAAGGCTCTGCACCTTTTTGTTTCATCCACAATAAAGCAGCAGAAGTATCCAGGCCACCAGAGAAGGCAATTCCGACTTTTTTGCCTACTGGTACATGCTGCAAAATGGTTGCATTATCAGTCATTGCTAGTCCTAACTATAAAACAGGCACCACGAATTGGCTGCCATTGAAAAATCTATAAACATTTTATTGTAACACTTTTAAACGAACATGTTTTCTTAAAAAAAAGACAAACTTTAAAAATTATAGGGGCGCTAAATTTATAATTACGCTTTTATGAGTTAACTCAGTTCATAGAAATTAATAAGGAGGTTTTATTTAGAGCAGAAAATAATACGGGCTTTTCTTGACTCTATTTCATCATATTTTAAGTTTTAAAAAATCTATAAGACTAAAGTTTTACAAGAGCATTAAAAGTACAGTTTTTAATACTTTGAATTTAAATATTCTATTTATTAAACAATATATTAAGAAAAAATAGAGAATTTTTATTTTAAATTGACTTTGCCAGAAATTAAACATTTTCTAATTTAAATTGGTATGACCAATTTTATAGATAAAATTTTATATTGATCTTTAAATAAGCAAAATTTAGGATAATTAAAGTAATTAAAAGATTTATTGTTCTTTAAAGTAAATATTGGTCTGACCAATTATTGTAGGGTTAGACTAGTTAATATCTCGTGAGCATATCAAGGAGAAGAATGTGCTTTCACAATGGCAACAGATTTATGATCCGATGGGGAATTTATGGATTTCCAGCTTGGTCGCCCTGATTCCAATTATTTTCTTTTTTCTGGCATTGGCAGTTTTCCGTTTAAAAGGAAGTGTAGCGGGAACAATTACGGTGGTACTGGCTTTGCTGGTTTCACTTTTTGCTTATGGCATGCCGACCGATATGGCATTTGCCTCGGTAATTTATGGTTTCTTCTATGGTTTATGGCCAATATCCTGGATCATCATTGGTGCAGTATTCCTGTATAAAGTTTCTGTTAAAACAGGCCAGTTCGATGTAATCCGTTCTTCAATTTTATCTATTACTGAAGACCAGCGTTTGCAAATGCTGTTGGTCGGATTTGCTTTTGGTACCTTTCTTGAGGGAGCAGCAGGTTTTGGTGCACCGGTTGCGATTACTGCGGCATTACTGGTCGGTTTGGGCTTTAAGCCATTGTATGCTGCCGGTCTGTGCCTGATTGTGAATACCGCACCCGTTGCCTTTGGCGCAATGGGTATTCCAATTATCGTAGCGGGGCAGGTGTCTGGTGTAGATACCATGGAAATCAGCCAGATGGTAGGCCGCCAGTTACCGTTTATGGTGCCAATCGTACTGTTCTGGATTATGGCCATTATGGATGGCTGGCGCGGAATTAAAGAGACCTGGCCGGCTGTAATTGTAGCAGGCGGTGCATTTTCACTGGCACAGTATTTGACCTCAAACTTTGTAGGGCCTGAATTACCAGATATTACTGCGGCCATTGCGTCACTGGTGAGCCTGACAATCTTATTAAAATACTGGAAGCCTAAGCATATCTTTCGTTTTAAAGATGAAAATGACAGTCAGGTCGATGCCGAGCTGCTGGCTTCACAGAAGCAGAAATTCAGTATAGGCCAGATTGCCAAAGCCTGGTCACCATTTGTGATTTTGACAGCGATGGTAACTCTATGGAGTATCAAGCCTTTTAAAGATCTATTTGCTAAAGATGGTCCAATGCAGGATTGGGTGATTTCGATCAAGGTTCCTTATTTGCATCAGCTGGTTCAGAAAGTGCCTCCAGTGGTGCCCGAAGTTAAGGACTATGATGCTATCTTCAAATTTGACTGGCTCTCAGCAACCGGTACAGCAATTATTATTGCGGCGCTTATTACGATTGTTTATCTGAAAATGAAGCCACGTGAAGCACTGGTGACTTTTGGCGAGACAGTAAATGAACTAAAGACCCCGATTTACTCGATAGGCATGGTTCTGGCCTTTGCATTCATTGCGAATTACTCAGGAATGTCAGCAACATTGGCATTAGCCTTGGCGCATACTGGTAATGCTTTTACCTTCTTCTCGCCATTCTTGGGCTGGTTGGGCGTGTTCCTCACAGGTTCAGATACTTCTGCCAATGCACTGTTTGCAGCATTACAGGCAACTACTGCCCAGCAGATTGGTGTGCCAGAAGTTTTACTGGTAGCTGCCAATACCAGCGGTGGAGTCACCGGCAAGATGATTTCTCCGCAGTCGATTGCCATTGCCTGTGCAGCAGCAGGACTGGTAGGTAAAGAGTCCGATCTGTTCCGCTTTACGGTTAAACACAGTATAACCTTTACCGTAATGATTGGTATCATTATCACTCTACAGGCATATGTGTTCCCATGGATGATTCCATAGGATAGAAAGAGGAAGTGCAGGGTGAAGGTCTCCGATAAAGTTATACAAAGTTTGTATCAGCTGATTGAACAGCAAGGAATGAAAGTCGGAGATCGCCTCGCTTCTGAGCGTAAGCTATGTGAACAGCTTGGTGTATCGCGCTCCTCATTACGGGAGGCCCTACAGCAGTTAAATACTCAAGGTATAGTGCAGAGCCGGTTAGGAGATGGTACTTATATTTGCCAACTGCCTGTTACCTGGTCACAGCATAAAATTGTTCAGCCTCTAAGCGGCCTGATTGACCAGGATCCACTTTACCGCTTCGATGTGCAGGAAGCACGGTTGGTACTGGAAGGGGGAACAGCCTGGTATGCAGCTTTACGCTCTACTGCTGAGGACCGTGTCAAGATTCATCACTTTTATGACCAGATCAGCCATTTCCAGTCAATTGGTGATCCGGATCAGGCTTCGGTAGCAGACGCCAAGTTTCATCTGGCAATTGCTGAAGCATCTCATAACCTGGTCCTGATACAGACCATGCGTGGCCTGTTTGATCTGTTGCAATACAACGTGGTGCTGGGTCGCCGTAAAGTCTATTCAGAGTCAGACCGCTTTGACCAGTTGCATTTACAGCATTTCAAGGTCATGGATGCAATTGACCGTAAAGATCCGCAGGCAGCCCGCATGGCAGTTTGTGGCCATATCGAATTTGTTATACAACAGGTACGCTCGATTGATGAGGAAGAAGCCCGTCATCAGCGTGCCAGTCGCTTAAACAGGATTTAAAATGATTATTTCATCTTCTAATGATTATCGTGAAGCAGCGCGACGCCGTTTACCTCCATTTCTGTTTCATTATATTGATGGCGGGGCATATGCGGAATATACCCTGCAACGAAATGTAGAAGACCTTTCCAAAATCGCTTTGCGGCAGCGTGTCTTAAATGATATGTCCGAACTGAGTCTGGAAACCAAGCTGTTTAATGAAACCCTGTCGATGCCAGTTGCTCTGGCACCAGTTGGCCTGACCGGAATGTACGCTCGCCGTGGGGAGGTTCAGGCCGCGGTTGCTGCAGAGAAAAATGGCATACCTTTTACTCTGTCAACGGTATCAGTCTGCCCAATTGAAGAAGTTGCACCAGCCATCCAGCGCCCGATGTGGTTTCAGCTTTATGTATTGCGTGACCGGGGCTTTATGAAAAATGCATTGGAGCGTGCCAAGGCTGCAGGCTGTTCGACTCTGGTCTTCACCGTAGATATGCCGGTACCAGGTGCACGTTACCGTGATGTTCATTCAGGCATGAGCGGACCTAATGCTGCCATGCGCCGCTATATGCAGTCCTTTATGCATCCACACTGGGCATGGAATGTTGGACTGATGGGACGTCCACATGATCTGGGCAATATTTCTAAATACTTGGGTAAACCAACCGGCCTAGAAGATTATATTGGCTGGTTAGGGGCAAACTTTGACCCGTCCATTTCCTGGAAAGATCTGGAATGGATCCGTGAATACTGGGATGGTCCAATGGTCATTAAAGGTATTCTGGACCCTGAAGATGCCAAAGATGCGGTGCGTTTTGGCGCTGATGGAATTGTGGTATCTAATCATGGTGGACGTCAGCTAGATGGCGTATTGTCTACTACCCGTGCATTACCGGCTATTGCAGATGCTGTTAAAGGCGATCTGAAAATTATGGTCGATTCGGGAGTCCGTAACGGACTTGATGTAGTACGTATGATTGCGCTTGGGGCTGATTTATGTCTGTTGGGTCGTGCTTTTGTCTATGCATTAGGTGCTGCCGGCGGTGAAGGTGTAAATCACCTGCTTGAGCTGATTAACAAGGAAATGCGAGTTGCCATGACACTAACTGGCGCTAAAACTATTCAGGATATTTCTTCTGAATGTCTGGTCAAGCGCATCATGGAGTAAAACTGTGTCTATCACCGCCTCTAAAGTCATACAGCAGTTTCAGCAAGTGGTCGGAGAAAAATTTGTACTTACCGATGAGCAGGAAACCCGTCTTTACCGGCAGGGTCGACGTTTTGGTGAAGGACAGGTTCTAGCCGTAGTAGCTCCCGGTAGCCTGATTGAACAATGGCGTATTTTACAGATTGCAGTGGCTGCGGATTGTATTGTAATTATGCAGGCCGCCAATACTGGCCTGACTGGAGGCTCTACACCTTATGGTCATGATTATGACCGTCCAGTAGTACTGATCAGTACCCGTCGGTTAGCCGGTATACAGGTTATCAATTCAGGAAAGCAAGTTATATGCTTGCCGGGAGCAACTTTAGATGCATTAGAAAAAGCCCTGTTACCCTTTAACCGGGAACCGCATTCAGTGATTGGTTCCTCCTGTATAGGTGCCTCTGTATTAGGGGGAGTGTGTAATAACTCTGGCGGTGCACTGGTAAGACGTGGGCCGGCGTACACCGAACTGGCCTTATATGCTCAGGTTGATGAACAGGGACAACTGCATCTGGTTAATCACTTGGGAGTAAGTTTAGGTACCCAGCCAGAACAGATTCTGATACGTCTGCAAAATGGTGAGTATCAGGAAAAGGATATTGATTACAGTCCGCAGCACCGCGCTTCTGATCCTCATTATGGTCATGACGTGCGTCAGGTTGATCTTGATACACCGGCGCGTTTTAATGCTGACCCTAACCGGTTGTTTGAAACTTCAGGTTCTGCCGGCAAGGTCTGTGTTTTCGCAGTGCGGCTGGATACTTTTGAAAAATTACCAAGTCAGGTGTTTTATATTGGAACCAATAGTCAGGATGATCTGACTGCAATTCGACGCTATTTACTGACACAATTGCCGCGTCTGCCGATTGCAGGTGAGTATATTCATCGGGTAGCGTATGACATTGGCGAGAAATATGGAAAGGATACCTTTCTGTTTATCGAAAAATTTGGAACTGCGCGGGTCCCTAAAGCTTTTGCCATGAAAGACAAAATTGATGGCATGCTGGAAAAAGTCAAAATCAGAGGATTAACCGACAAGGTTTTACAGCTGTTAACCGGCGTTTTGCCACCCCATTTACCGCAGCGTATGGCCGAGTTCCGTAACCGCTATGAACATCATTTACTACTTCGTATCGAAGATCAGGATATAGCACAGGTAGAAAGTTACTTGCAGGAGTATTTTAAAATACACTCTACAGGTAACTATTTTCTGTGTAATGAAGAAGAAGGCCGTAAAGCTTTTTTACACCGATTTGCCATTGCAGGAGCAGCTATACGTTATCGTGATGTACATCGCCGGGAGGTCGAAGACATTGTGGCGCTCGATATTGCCCTAAAACGCAATGACCGGGAGTGGCTGGAAACCTTGCCTGAGTCAATGGAAGAGCAGATTATACATAAACTCTACTACGGTCATTTCTTGTGCCATGTTTTTCATCAGGATTACATCGTCAAGAAAGGGGTTGATCCATTGGCTATGGAGCATGCCATGTGGAAACTGCTAGATCAGCGTGGTGCCGAATATCCGGCCGAACATAATGTTGGACATTTATATGTAGCCAAGCCTGCTTTAAAACAACACTATCAAAAGCTTGATCCAACCAACAGTTTCAATGTGGGCATTGGTTATACTTCCAGAAAAAAATATTGGTCATAAACCAAATTCTTTTAACTGTGCTTTTAAGAACTATTTATTAAAAGCACAGTTAAATTCTTCCCCGCAATACTCTTAAAGCCACCCTATATTTATATTTAAATTTTTTAAATAGCCTAAGCTTAAAATTGACGTTCAAGTCTTTATCCTTCAAATAAACAGCCATAAACAATATAAAAAAATCAGTTAAAGTAGATGCAACAAATTGCAAAGCCCACTAATTACAAGGATATCCTATGACCAGCTATGCAAATATTTTAAAGCCATTAGATTTGGGATTTACTACAATTAAAAACCGGATAGTAATGGGGTCTATGCATACCGGGCTGGAAGACCGTTTTTATCATTATCCGAAGCTTGCGGCCTATTTTGCCGAGCGTGCCAAAGGTGGAGTTGGACTCATTATTACCGGAGGTATAGCACCTAATCGAGAGGGCTGGCTATCGCCAATGGGAGGCACCATGAACAGTCTGGCCGACATTCCCCATCACCGGTTGGTCACTCATGCTGTACACAAACATGGCGCTAAAATTTTGCTTCAGATTCTGCATTCTGGGCGTTACGGTTATCAGCCACTGGTCGTTTCTGCCAGTCCGGTTAAATCACCTATTTCCCTGTTTAAACCACGAGAAATGAGTGAGCGTAATATCCTGACTACTATTAAGGATTATGCACATGCTGCCAGCCTTTCAAAAAAGGCGGGCTATGATGGGGTTGAAATTATGGGCTCGGAAGGGTATCTGTTAAACCAGTTTATGAGTCGGCATGTCAACCAGCGTCAAGACCGATGGGGCGGCACACTGGAAAACCGGATGCGGTTTTCACTTGAAATTGTAAAAGCTATCCGTGAGGCAGTGGGGGAGAAATTTATTATCTGTTTTCGTTTATCAATGCTGGATCTGGTTGATAACGGTAATACCATGGATGAAGTCATCCAGATTGCCCAGGCGTTAGAAAAAGCAGGTGTAACTTTGCTAAATACCGGGATTGGCTGGCACGAAGCGCGTATTCCGACCATTGTTACCTCTGTACCGCGTGCTGCTTTCGTCGATTATACCGCTGAAGTGAAGCAGTATGTGAATATACCGGTCATTGCCTCAAACCGTATTAATATGCCGGAGACTGCCGAAATCATTCTGGCTGAAGGAAAAGCCGATATGGTACAAATGGCACGCCCATTTCTGGCTGACCCTTTTTGGGTAGATAAAACTGCTACAGACCGTGTCAATGAAATTAACACTTGTATCGCCTGTAATCAGGCCTGCTTGGACCATACATTTAAATGGCAGCGTGCAACCTGTCTGGTCAATCCGCGGGCAGCTTATGAAACAGAACTGGTCTACGTGCGTACAAAAAAACCTAAGCGGATTGCTGTAGTGGGGGCTGGGGTTGCCGGAATGTCTGCGGCTACAGTTGCTGCGGGACGAGGGCACCAAGTGACTTTATTTGAAGCAAGTGATGAAGTCGGGGGACAGTTTAATTTAGCCAAAGTTGTGCCAGGCAAAGAAGAGTTTCATGAAACCATTCGCTACTTTAAGGTTCAAATTGAGAAAACCGGCGTAGAGCTTCGCTTAAATACCCGCATTAATCGGGAGCAGTTAGAGCGTGAAGGATATGATGAAATTGTGGTTGCCACAGGTGTTATACCGCGTCAGCTTAAAATTGCTGGCAGTGAAGCGCCGCAGGTTTTGTCTTATGCAGAAGTGCTTAAGGGCGCAAAAGTGGGATACAGGGTTGCAGTGATAGGAGCAGGAGGAATTGGTTTTGATGTTTCTGAATTTTTACTCAAACCTGTCTCACAGCCTCAGCCACAACCTTTAACTGAATGGCAACGTGAGTGGGGCGTAGATTTAGAATCTCATTACCATACGGAAGGTGGAATGGTTTCGGCCGAATTGGAAACACCCGTTCGGGAAATTTATTTACTGCAGCGCAAACCTACGCCCTTAGGTGCAGGGCTTGGTAAGACAACAGGCTGGGTGCATCGTGCACAACTGAAAAAGCATCAGGTACGTATGTTGTGCGGTGTAAATTATAAAGCAATTACTGATGAAGGCTTATGGATTTCTCACGATGGGCATGACCAGCTGCTCCGTGTCGATACGATTGTAGTATGCGCTGGACAGGAATCCGTTAAAGATTTGATGCCACAGGGTGGAAAGAAAGTGCTGGCCAACTATCACATTATTGGAGGAGCAAAGCTGGCAGCAGAGCTTGATGCCAAGCGTGCTATTCGTGAAGGAGCTGAATTGGCTGCAAAGCTTTAACTAAATGATGAAACAATAGACATTTGACTATAAAGCACTAAAATTTTTCTTGAATAAAATGAAGAGGCTTTGTATTCTTAGCGGCATGGAAGCGTGGCAGAGCGGTTTAATGCACCGGTCTTGAAAACCGACGAGGGTTCACGCCCTCCGTGAGTTCGAATCTCACCGCTTCCGCCAGATATCTAAATAAGCCCTTGTATTTACAAGGGCTTATTTTTTTAACTATAGTTTCTTTACGTGTCTCTATAAAAAGTTAAAGCAGGCATACTTTTTTGCGTCATATTTGGAGCATAAAAGATGTGGTTTAAAAATTTTACCTAAAGCATTAACTTTTAAAGCTGATGCAATTTATAAAAGTTTCAACACTAAGCACTCTAATAAAGTTATTAAACTTTCTTTATAGATTTAAGAGTAAAAATAACGTAACTTTTTTAAATAAAGTCATATTTAGGTTTTATAGGTGGAGAGTAAAATACTCGTTTCACTATTATAGATACCTGAAATATTACGAATCCGTTCCAGTACTTTATCAAAATTCTCAAGAGTATCTGACTGTAATTCGACCAATATATCCCACTTTCCATTGGTTGTATGAAGACGTTGCACTGCTGACTCTAAACGTAATTCGCGAATGACCGCCTGAGCCTTAGTTCCTTCAACCATAATATTCATCCATGCACGGATCACATTTTTCTCTGCATTTGGGCGAAAACGTACCGTGTAGCCTGTGATAGTGCCTGAAGCCTCCATATATTCAATTCGCTTTTGAACAGTAGCTCTAGAAACACGCGCTTTTAGGGCTAAATCTGTAATAGACATTCTCGCATTATCTTTAAGTAAACCTAAAATAATATGGTCAATATTGTTCATTTTGATATTGGGTATTAGCAAATTGATAAAAATTAAATCATTTTAATATTTATAAATAATTTTTTGAATCAATTTGTTTATTAATAATAGTGCAAACATAAAGTCCCGAAGAGTTTTAGCTAGATCACTTGAAGTATTAAGCGTTCTTAAAAGGGTGCTGAATTACAAATAAGTTCTCAAGTACCGGGAATCTAGAGACAACAGGGACAATGGATTAATTAAGGAACAGATGATGTCTTTATCGTATACGGATCAGAATAATGGTGCTTGGCAAACTTACCTTACTCAAATTGACCGGGTAGCGCCCTATTTAGATGCTGATTTAAGTAATTTTATTAATACTCTTAAAAGACCAAAGCGTACTCTGATTGTTGATGTTCCAATTGTTATGGATGATGGGACAATTCGTCATTTTGAAGGTTACCGTGTACAGCACAATCTGTCACGTGGACCAGGTAAAGGTGGTATTCGTTATCATCAGGATGTTGAATTAAATGAAGTTATGGCCTTATCTGCCTGGATGACGATTAAAACTGCGGTATTGAATCTTCCATTTGGAGGTGCTAAAGGGGGAATTCGAGTCAATCCTAAAGAACTTTCACTACGTGAACTGGAACGTTTAACTCGTCGCTTCACCAGTGAGATCAGTTCAATTATTGGTCCTCAAATTGATATTCCTGCTCCAGATGTAGGTACGAATCCTAACATCATGGGCTGGATGATGGACACCTACTCAAGCATTAAAGGGCACACTGTAACAGGTGTCGTAACAGGCAAACCTGTACATTTAGGCGGTTCTCTCGGACGTGTACGGGCTACCGGTCGGGGCGTATTTGTAACGGGGCTGGAAGTAGCCAAGAAAATTCAGCTGCCTGTTGCAGGTAGCAAAGTCGCTGTGCAAGGCTTTGGTAATGTAGGAAATGAAGCAGCTTATCTGTTTAGTCATGCTCAAGCCAAAATTGTTTGTGTTCAAGACCATACAGGCACAATTTTTAATCCCGAAGGTTTAAGTGTTAAAGCATTACAAAAACATGTCACAGAGCATGGAGGCGTAATGGGCTTTGCTGAAGCTCAGGTGATTGCAGATGAAGATTTCTGGGATGTCGATATGGATATTCTTATTCCTGCGGCACTAGAAGGTCAGATTACAGTTGAACGGGCACAACGGCTTAAAGCTAAAATTGTTCTGGAAGGCGCTAATGGCCCGACCTATCCCGAAGCAGATGATGTTTTCGTGAGTCGTAATATTGTAGTGGTGCCAGATGTCATCTGTAATGCAGGTGGTGTAACGGTAAGCTATTTCGAATGGGTTCAGGATATGGCGAGTTACTTCTGGAGCGAGGAAGAGATTAACGAGCGTCTTGATAAATTAATGATTCAGGCCATCGCTGATGTCTGGAATACAGCAGAAAATAAAGCATGTAGCTTGCGTACAGCAGCTTATATTCTCGCATGTGAACGTATTTTAAAAGCACGTAAAGAACGCGGTATTTTCCCTGGATAAGTCAGTTTCATAAAGTCAGAGCCAAATATAAAACAGGAAGTGGGTAAATAAAATGAATGACGTAGCGATTACACGTAGCAACTTTAATGATTGGATGGTTCCAGTTTTTGCTCCAGCAAATTTTATTTTAGTTCGTGGGGAAGGTTCTCGTATTTGGGATCAAGACGATAAAGAATATATTGATTTTGCCGGTGGCATTGCAGTGAATGCTTTGGGGCATGCACATCCTGTTGCAGTAAATGCCCTGACTGAGCAGGCACAAAAACTTTGGCACATTGGCAATGGTTATACCAACGAGCCTGTTTTACGTCTCGCCAAGCAATTGGTAGAAAGTACTTTTGCCGACAAAGTGTTTTTCTGCAACTCGGGGGCAGAAGCGAATGAAGCTGCATTAAAACTGGCACGTAAGGTAGGCCTGCTAAGCGGTAATTCTGAAAAAAATCATATTGTAGCATTCAAAAATGCTTTTCATGGCCGTACTTTATTTACAGTGACAGCAGGTGGACAGCCAAAATATTCTCAAGATTTTGCACCATTACCAGGTGGGATTGAGCACACTGTATTCAACGATCTTGAAGCAGCTAAAGCGGTAATTACTGAAAATACCTGTGCTGTTATTGTAGAACCGATTCAGGGCGAAGGCGGTGTTCTGCCAGCAGATATCGAATTCCTGAAAGGCTTACGCGCACTATGTGATGAAAAAGGTGCTGTACTGATTTTTGATGAAGTACAAACGGGCGTTGGCCGTACCGGTTCGCTTTATGCTTATATGAATACAGGCGTAACGCCTGATATTCTCACCACAGCAAAAGCATTAGGCGGTGGTTTCCCGATTGGTGCCATGATCACCACAGATCATTATGCCAACATGTATGCAGTGGGTGATCACGGTACCACCTATGGCGGCAACCCATTGGCCTGTGCAGTGGCGGGTGCGGTATTTGAATTTATCAATACACCAGAAGTGTTAGACGGCGTAAAACAACGTCATCAATATTTCATTGATGCCTTAAATAAAATCAATGCGCAATATGGCCTGTTCAAAGAGATTCGTGGTCAAGGTTTATTAATTGGCTGCGTGCTGAAAGATGAACACGCAGGTAAAGCCAAAAATATTGTGACACTGGCCGGTGAGGAAGGATTACTGGCTTTGGTTGCTGGAGCAAATGTTGTACGTTTTACCCCTTCCTTAATTATTCCGCAAGAAGATATTGATGAAGGCCTGAACCGTTTCGCCCGTGCACTCGCACGTCTTTAAATCTTTTGTGAGCATCTAACCATGATGATTGTTAGACATGCAGCGCATCGGGATTTAGATGATATTTATCGTTTGGCGCAAAGAGCTGGTGAGACAGGGATTGGTCTGACTTCCTTACCACAAAATCGAGACATTCTAGCTGAACGTATTACACGTACCTCGCGTACTTTAGCGGGTCTGACCGAAAAGTGTGAGGCAAGTTATCTGTTTGTACTCGAAGATACTAGCCTGCAGAAAATTGTAGGTGTAAGTGCTATTGAAGTGGCAGTAGGGCTAAAGGAACCTTTTTATAATTTTCATGTGGCGAAGCAGGTCCATGCATCTAAAGCATTAAATGTTTATAAAACTTTAGATACCCTGTTTTTAAGTAATGACCATACAGGGTGTAGTGAGCTTTGCACCTTATTTCTTGATCCTGAATACCGTAAAAACCAGAATGGAAAATTTTTATCTAAAGTCCGTTTTCTGTTTATTGCGGCGTTTAGAACACATTTTGAAGAGCGGCTGATTGCAGAGATGCGAGGTTTTTCGGATGAAAAGGGTTACTCGCCATTCTGGGATGCATTAGGCCATCACTTTTTTGATATGGACTTCGCTGCTGCCGATTATTTAAGTGGGACCGGACAAAAAATATTTATTGCTGAATTAATGCCTAGATTTCCGGTCTATGTCGATTTACTTGGCGCAGAAGCTCGGAAAGTTATTGCAGAGGTCCATCCACATACTTTACCGGCTGCAAAGGTATTGATGTCAGAAGGGCTTAAATATCAAGGTTATGTTGATATTTTTGATGCAGGTCCTACTTTGGAAGCCAATATTGCTGACTTACGCGCAGTCAAAGAAAGTCGTGTATTGAAGATCAAAATTACTGAGCAGGTCGAAATATCAAATAAACAGTATCTGGTTGCAAATGATCAATATGCAGATTATCGCGTATTACTCATTAATAACCAGCTATTAGCTACCGATATCTTATTGGTGACGCCACAGCAGGCTCAAGCACTTAATGTCCAGGAACGGGATGAAGTGCGAGTTTTAGCATTAGAAAAAATGGAGAATAACTAATGTCACAAGGTGCATTATTCATTAATGATACCTGGATTCAGGGACAAGGGCCTGCGTTCAGTAAAAAAAATCCTGTCAGCAATGAGCAAATTTGGGCAGGGCATGAAGCCAGCCAGGCCGATGTTGAGCAAGCTTGTCATGCTGCTCGGCAGGCATTTCCAGCTTGGGCACGCTTAGCCTTAGAAGAACGAATTGCCATTATTGAGCGTTTTGCCGGCTTATTGGAACAACATAAAACCCAACTGGCTGAAGTGATTAGTCAGGAAACCAGTAAACCGCTATGGGAAACCTTAACCGAAGTACAATCAATGATCGGTAAAGTGGCGATTTCAATCCGCGCTTATCATCAACGGACTGGTTTTAGCGAAACTGAAATGCCAGATGGGGTGGCGTCGTTACGTCATCGTCCTCATGGCGTGCTGGCTGTATTTGGCCCGTATAACTTCCCGGGTCATTTACCAAATGGTCATATTGTTCCTGCACTGATTGCCGGCAATACCGTGGTGTTTAAACCAAGTGAACTCACCCCTTGGACTGCGGAAGAAACTGCAAAATTATGGCAACAGGCCGGTTTATCCAAAGGTGTACTGAACATCGTACAAGGTGGGCGTAGCACGGGTGAAGCACTTGCAGCAGCTGAACAAATAGATGGTTTACTGTTCACAGGCAGCGCCAACACAGGTTATCAATTGCATAAGCAAATGGCTGGTGCACCTGAAAAAATTCTTGCTTTGGAAATGGGCGGTAATAATGCCCTGATTATTGATGAAGCAACCGATATTGATGCGGTGGTGAATTTAGCCATTCAATCGGCTTTTGTTTCTGCGGGACAACGTTGTACCTGTGCACGCCGTATTATCGTTAAACAGGGTGCCAATGGGGATGCCTTCATTCAACGTTTTGTTGAAGTCGCTAAAAACTTGGTGGTTGGTGTCTGGAATGCTGAACCACAACCCTTTATGGGCGGGGTGATTTCTGCACATGCTGCGGAACAGATGCTGGCAGCACAAAGCAAACTGATTGCTCTAGGTGCAAAAGCATTGTTGGAAATGACGCGTCCACAAGCAGATAGTTCATTGCTCACCGCAGGCATTTTAGATGTAACCCAGGTTACCGATATTCCTGATGATGAATACTTTGGCCCGCTCACCACGATCTATCGCTATAACAGCTTCGATGAAGCCTTAAATATTGCCAATAACACCCGCTTTGGTTTGGCCGTAGGGCTGGTGTCACCTGACCGTGATTTATTTGATCGTGTATTGATTGAAGCGCGGGCAGGCATTGTGAACTGGAATAAGCCATTAACAGGTGCATCAAGTGCGGCACCGTTTGGTGGGGTGGGCGCATCGGGCAATCACCGTGCCAGTGCGTTCTATGCCGCAGATTATAGTGCATGGCCGATGGCTTCCCTGGAAAGTGACAGTGTGAGCTTACCCTCAAAATTGTCACCGGGCATTGTGCTGTAAGACGGACCACATCAGGACACATGGAGAAAAAAATGTCAGGTTATGAAATCAACTTTGATGGTCTGGTTGGGCCGACACATCATTATGCAGGTCTGTCTTTTGGCAATGTCGCATCAACTAAAAACCGTAATAATGCATCCAATCCGAAATTGGCCGCAAAACAAGGCTTGAAGAAAATGAAAGCGCTGGCGGATTTGGGACTCAAGCAAGGCGTGTTTGCCCCACAAGAGCGGCCACATGTGCCAACGCTACGCCGTCTGGGTTTTAGCGGCAGTGATATTGACGTGATTACCCAAGCCATGCGCACTGCGCCGGCACTGTTGTCGTCATTGAGCTCGGCTTCCTCCATGTGGACTGCGAATTCTTGTACGGTGTCGCCATCGGCAGATAGCGCGGACGGTCGCATGCATTTTACTGCGGCAAACCTGAACAATAAGTTCCATCGCTCAATTGAGCATCATACGACCACACGTATTCTGCAAGCAATGTTCAACAATGATGTATATTTTGCGCACCATGAAGCATTGCCTGAAGCCGCACTGTTTGGGGATGAAGGTGCAGCCAATCATAACCGCCTCGGTGGTGCTTATGATCAGGTTGGTGTACAGGTGTTTGTATATGGCCAGCAACAGATTGGCGGCGGGGTTGCTCCACAGAAATTTCCTGCACGTCAAACTCGTGAAGCAAGTGAGGCTATTGCCCGTTTGCACCGTCTCGATAATAATCGCACGATTTTTATCCAGCAAAATCCTGAAGTAATTGATCAGGGCGTTTTTCATAATGATGTTATTGCTGTCAGTAACCAGCAGGTTCTCTTTCATCATCAGCAGGCATTCTTAAATCAAACTGACGCATTGCAGGAAATCCGTCAGAAAATGGCAGGGATTGGGCAAGAGTTTGTGTCGATTGAAGTACCTGAAAGTCGAGTCAGTGTTGCTGATGCGGTATCGACCTATTTGTTCAATAGCCAGATTCTGACCCGTGCGGATGGCGGCATGAGTATTGTGGTACCGGAGGAATCTCGCCAGAACAAAGCAGTTTGGGACTATTTAAATGACATGATTCAAATGGGTACGCCAATTGATGACATCAAGGTGTTTGATCTGCGTGAAAGTATGCGAAATGGCGGTGGTCCTGCATGTTTACGCTTACGTGTGGCGGTGAATGAGGCGGAACTTGCTGCGATCAATCCAAACCTGTTTATGAATGATGCATTGTTCAAAACCCTGAATCAGTGGGTAGATCAATATTATCGTGACGAGTTAACCCAGGACGATTTGGCTGATCCGGATTTATTGATTGAGAGTCGCACCGCGCTGGATGAACTCACCAGGATTCTGGGTTTAGGTTCGGTTTATCACTTCCAGAGATAAATATTCAATAACGCTTTTAAGGATGAAAGTACATGGTTGATCTACTCGCGTTGACGTTGGCGCAACAGCCCCCTGAGCAGATACAGGGTGAAACGGCTGGATTTACATGGCAGTGGCTGGGTGAAGGGCTATTGCAATGTACGCCAAAAACGGCTTATCGAAAAACCATCGTGCTTTCGGCTGGTATTCATGGCAATGAAACGGCACCGATCGAATTGCTGGCACAGATCATTCAGGATTTGTTTTCCGGTCAGCTGGCTTTAGCGGTTCGTGTACTTTTCGTATTGGGCAATCCCGCTGCAATCCGACAAGGGGTTCGTTATCTTGAAAATGATATGAATCGCATGTTCTGCGGTGCTTACCAGCAATTGGCCCAAGATGGCGAAACTCAACGTGCAGCGTTATTGGAACAGGTTACTACACAGTTTTTTCAGCAAAGCCAGTCAAATGCACAACGCTATCATTATGATTTACATACCGCGATTCGTGAATCTTTACTTCCAGTTTTTGCCCTATTCCCTTACCAGATGCAGCCTTATGATGACTTTTTAATTCAAAGCTTAAAGGCTGCTGATCTGGATGCCTTGGTATACCACAATGCAGCTGGAAAAACTTTCACGCATTTCACCACTGAACGTTTTCAGGCCGCCAGCAGTACTTTGGAATTAGGTAAGGCCAAACCCTTTGGACAAAATGATTTGGCCGGGTTTTTCAGTACGGACCAGATGCTGCGTGCTGCACTTTCAGGTCAGGCCTTACCAAACAGACAGAAGCAGGATATTCGTCAGTTTAAGGTAATAGATTCAATCCTAAAAATAAATGATGACTTTAAACTGAACTTAAGTGCAGATGCACCTAATTTTTCTACCTTTCAACCAGGTGAGGTGATTGCTACACAGCAAGCGGGCAGCTATGTGGTACAGGATCAGCCGCTCTGGATTTTATTTCCTAATCCAGAAGTAAAAACGGGGCTTAGGGCAGGCCTGATTTTGAAAGAAATTAAATAGGTTAAAGCGATTAGAAACAGACGGGATGTCGGTAGAGAAGAATATACATGGAGTTTGAATATGGAAGCTCAGTAAAAATACAACAGGGATAAAAAATATCTTTTTGATATTAATTTTTTATGGAACTAAGCAGCAAGGACAGGTTGTCATAAGAAGACAGTTGGAGCAAGCGTGTATGAGTAACAACAATGAAAAAATATTTCCGTCAGGAGAAGTTCTGGGTGAGCAATATGTGGTTCAGCAAGACACATGTAGTAAGACAGAAGTTTCTGCAGCAGAGACAGATAAACCCCTAAAGCGTGCCATGACCAAGCGTCATTTAGTCATGATTTCACTGGGGGGCGCAATTGGAACAGGACTGTTTTTAGGCTCAGGTGATGTCATTTCTCAAGCTGGCCCAATAGGCGCCATTTTATCTTATCTGCTTGGGGGAGCGATTGCCTATATGGTGATGCTTTGTCTTGGGGAGCTTGCTGTACAAATGCCTGTATCGGGCTCATTTGGTGAATATGCAAGAATGTATATTGGTCCGGGTACAGGTTATATGATTACCTGGCTATACTGGTTAACTTGGACGGCTACTTTAGGCACTGAATTTACTGCGGCTGCACTGCTTATGCAGGAATGGTTTCCTTCCATTTCTATGTGGACATGGACATTGCTGTTTGCTGCTCTGGTTTTTGTACTCAATGTGAGCTCGACACGCTTATTTGCCGAATCTGAATTTTGGTTATCCTTGGTTAAGGTACTCACTATTTTATGTTTTATCGGATTAGGTTTGGCCGCTATTTTTGGTGTGATTTCCTATCATGGTCATGAATCTGCTCCGTTATTTAGCAAGCTGACAGAACATGGCTGGTTTCCAACCGGGATTTATCCCATTTTTGCCACCATGCTCATCGTTAATTTTGCTTTTTCTGGTACAGAATTAATTGGTGTAGCCGCCGGTGAAGCTGAAGAGCCAGCCAAGAATGTTCCCAAAGCCATTAATGCAGCTATCTGGCGTTTATTAATTTTCTTTGTTGGCACCATTGTGGTGATTTGTGCATTACTTCCATTTGAAATGGCGGGTATCAATTCAAACAGTGTTAGTAATAGCCCCTTTGTAACGGTCTTTAATTATATTGGAATACCTTATGCAGAAGATATTATCCGTTTTGTCATCATTACAGCATTATTATCTGCAGCAAACTCAGGGTTATTTGCTGCCTCTCGAATGATGTGGTCATTGTCCAGCAAAAATCAGTTGCCTAAAATCTTTGCCAAATTGACACGCTCTGGCACACCCATTGTTGCCATAATTGTAACTATGTTCGGGGCAATACCTGGTTTGTTATCTGAACAGTTTGCTCCTGAAACGATTTTCAAGAATCTGCTCGGTGTTGCTGCCTTTACCATGGTAGTAGTCTGGATTTCAATATGTGTATGCCAATTCAACTTTCGCAGACAGTGGATTAAATCAGGTAAAACGGTCAAGGATCTTAAATTCGCTGCACCACTATTTCCACTCACACCAATTTTAGGAGGGCTCTTCTGCGTCATTACATGTATCAGTATGGTTGCTGATCCTTCAATGCAAGTCGGTTTTATCTGTTGTATTCTATTTATGATTGCATGTTACTTGAGCTATAGCATTTTCTATAAAAATAGACCCTGCTCATAACAATAATGTAATATTTTACTCTACACAAAAGCTCTCTTTACTTGCTACACAGTATTTGGGTAAGTAAAGAAGAGTATATTAAATAGGTAGGTTTAATCTCATATCTAAATAATTATAAAAATAAAAACATCTTATTTTATATCTGATTTTTAATGATTATATAATTAATTGAATATTAATTAGAAATAGTATTTTATTAAATTTTTATTTAAATTGTAGGTATTATTTTTTTTGCTCTTTATTAATTAATTTTTATTTAATCTATTATTATTTTCTAAAATTTTTATATAAAATTTATGTTTTTCAAGTAATTTATGCTATAAATTTTACGCTCTGCCTAATTAATCTTATAACTTATTTTAGTATCTATGTGATGTATTATGCTTTTTAACTCCAATTTAATCTTTAAAAAGGTTATAGCTTTTTCAATTGTTGGTATATGTTCAAATCAGATTTTTGCTGCTTCTGAAACAGCTGAAAATACCCAAGACTTTGAACTCAGTGGTAATATTACTCTTACCAGCGATTACCGTTTCCGCGGGATTACCCAGACCCAAACTGATCCAGCTATTCAGGGAACCGCAACTCTGACACATAAAAGTGGATTATATTTTAGTGCTTTTGCCTCGAATGTAGATTATGGTACTGCAGACCCTCATATGGAACTTGATCCATCAATTGGCTATAGCACGCCTCTCAAATTATCAAGTTCAGTACCTGTAACTTTAGATATAGGTGCAAGTTACTATAACTATATTAGTGGTAATGAGGGTGATTATGCAGAGTTATATGCCAGACTTATTCTTGAACGTATATTAATAAATGATGACAGTCTATTAACAAGTCTGAGCTATACCAATGACTATGCAGGTCAAGACAAGAATAGCTGGAATGCTACGCTGGGGTATGCTGTACCGCTTGCCCAGACTAATTTCGGTGCGGTGGCCAGTATTGGCTATACTACTGTAGATGACTATGATTTTAATCAGCAAGGTGAAAATAGTTATTTCGACTATAAAGCTGGTCTGACTTATAATTTCGCTTCTTTCCCTGATGCAAGCGCAGAACTTGCTGTAGTGGGTACTAATCTGGATAAAGATGCGTTAGATCATGCTGGCAAGCGCGGTGTAGATACTGGCGCAGTATTTACCCTTACCAAAGCTTTTTAAGATGCGATAAGCTCAAAAGTATGACTGCGTACTTTTGAGCTTTATTTTTAGTAATCTGGCTATAAATATATTAATAAAAACAGTTTATATCAGTTAGATTATTCTCCAGGATATTCACTTTGATAAATATGAAATAGTTTTATGTCATTGTTTTTATTTTTTTAAAAAGTTTATATAGAAATTAGAATTTACGCAAAATTTACGCCCTTTAGTGCTTTATCAATAGAAAATTTACGGTGCCCTTTTTCATACTTGATAGTGGAATTTTCCAATGATCAAGGTTCGAAAAATGTTTACCCAATTTGCAGATGATGCGTACATGAGAATAAGTCATCATGGGGACGCGTTATTAAATAAGAAAAAATACCAGATGCTCCTTCTGTCTTCTAATTTATTGAAATAGGGGAAAGAGGCATGTTGGAATTCTTTTTATTGATCGCGCTGGTAGTAATTTTTGCTTTTCCTTTGGGGAAATATCTATCAGACGTGATGCAATATCACAAAATGAGAAGTGACATCCTGTTTAGCTGGATAGAAAAACCTGTTTACGCCGTACTGGGCACTCAGCCTCAACAGGAAATGAGTGCCAGAACCTATATATTGAGCTTTGTCTTAAGTTGTTTTGTAGTAGGCATGCTGGTCTGGATACTCTTTATGGTACAGGCATGGCTACCACTTAATCCAAACCATGCACCTAATATGTCATGGGACCTGGCTTTACACACCATGATTTCTTTCCTGACTAATACTAACCAGCAGCATTATTCTGGTCAGGCACAGCTATCTTATTTGTCACAAATGGTCGGTATTGTGGGCTTGCAGATAATTACGCCTATGATGGGGCTGGCTATGGTAGTTGCTACCTTGCGTGCGTTGTTTAATCTGAAACAGCCAGGACCTATCGAATGTGATAACAGTTCAGCGCTGGCCAGACTAAATGTAGGAAATTACTGGGCAGATGTAATTCGGCCAACATTCCGTTTTTTAATTCCACTTTGTCTACTCTGGTCGCTGCTACTGAACAGTCAGGGTGTACCTTCGACTTTTGAGGGCGGGCCAGAGGTTCAGGTAGTTCAACCTAATGCTGAACTTTCCACTCAGAAAATTCCATTAGGGCCTGTGGCACCGATGGTGGCAATTAAACAGCTTGGTAGTAATGGCGGCGGCTGGTATGGGCCAAACAGTAGTGTGCCCTTAGAAAATCCGACACCACTTTCCAATTTTCTGGAAATGTTGGCAATCTTGCTTATTCCAGTTTCTATTATTGTCATGCTGGGTTTTTTGACCAGACGTCCAAAATTTGCAGGCTTTGTATTTGGTTCAATGCTGCTGATGTCAGTCATCTCGGCGACTGGCGCAATCTGGTCAGAAAGCTTATCTGATACAGCCACAAATATCTCATCAATGGAAGGTAAAGAAGTCCGCTTTGCTGAGAGTTCTTCAGCACTCTGGGCTGCTGTGACAACGCAGGTGAATAATGGTTCTGTCAATATGATGCATGATTCATCCGCACCATTGACTGGACTGGTTGCATTGTCAAACATGTTGATCAATGCCATCTGGGGTGGAATTGGTTGTGGCTTGCAGCAGTTTTTGGTCTATCTGTTCCTGGCGGTATTTATTGCCGGGCTGATGACAGGTCGTACACCAGAGCTATTCGGCCGAAAAGTGGAAGCGCCTGAAATCAGATTACTGGCTGTGGTTATTCTTATTCAGCCAGTAATTATTTTACTGTTCACTGCAATAAGCCTGTTCTTTCCTGAACTTACTGGTAACAGTAATCCCGGGAGTCATGCAATCAGCCAGGTATTTTATGAATATGTTTCGGCCTTTGCCAATAATGGTTCTGGGTTTGAAGGACTGGCTGATAATACTGTCTGGTGGAATATCAGCTGTAGTATTGCACTGCTGGCAGGCTGCTTTCCGGCACTGATTATTCCTTTACTGATTGCTGCGCGTCTGGCAGTTAAACGGCAGGCACCTGAAAGTGCAGGCAGTCTGAAAGTAGAAACGCCAACGTTTGCCTTAACACTGATTGCTATTGTGGTCATGCTAACTCTTTTACAATTCATGCCCGTCTTGATCTTGGGACCCATTGCTGACCATTTACTACTGGTTCAGGGCTAAGGGGAAAATAATGAAATCTGTGAATCAAACACAAAAAGTTCCTGCTCTATACCAGAGCACTGCCTGGAAAAATGCCTTTATTAAACTGCTCCCACAGCACATGATTAAAAATCCGGTAATGGCAGTGGTATGGCTGGGAACCTTGATTACATTGTTCAGTACAGTGTTCGGACAGACCCAGCTGTTTTTTGGGATGACTGTTACTTTTATTCTTTTTATTACGGTCTTATTTGCCAATTATGCAGAAGCTGTAGCAGAGGCCAAAGGACGCGGGCAGGCAGCTTCCCTGCGGCAGGCTCGTCAGAACCTCACGGCCCGACGTTTAAAAACCTTGCAGGATAAGGAGGGCGAACAGATTGCTGCTACAGTACTGGCTCTAAATGATTTAATAGAAATCCGGGCAGGGGAGCTGATTCCTGCAGACGGTGAAATTGTGCATGGCTTTGCCACGATTAATGAAGCTGCGGTTACTGGCGAATCTGCACCCGTACTGCGTGAAGCAGGGACGGACCGTTCTGGTGTGATCGGAGGAACCAAAGTTCTGACTGACCGCATTATTGTACAGGTCACTGCTGAAACTGGACATAGTTTCCTGGACCGGATGATTGCACTGGTTGAGGGCTCAAACCGCCAGAAAACTCCCAATGAGATTGCTCTGGGGATTTTATTGACGGTTATGACCCTAACCTTTGTGCTGGTGGTAGCAACCCTGCCGGTCATAGCCAGATCTCTAGGTATTATTCTTGATCCGATTGTACTGGTGGCCTTACTGGTCTGCCTGATTCCGACAACGATTGGTGGTTTGTTGCCTGCTATTGGTATTGCTGGCATGAACCGCGCATTAAAAGCCAATCTGATTGCCAAATCTGGCAAGGCGGTTGAAGTAGCGGGAGATGTCGATGTGCTATTACTGGATAAAACCGGAACCATTACTTATGGAGACCGTCAGGCAACTGCATTTTATCCACTAACTGGCGTAACACCATCTGAGCTACGTCAGGCAGCAGTATTAACATCATTTGCTGACCCTACACCAGAAGGTAAATCTGTGGTGTCTCTGGCAAAAGAACTGGGCGAGCATGTGCACCAGCCAGAACAGGCCGAATTTATTGCTTTCAATGCCGCCAGCCGTATTTCTGGGATTAATCTGGAAACTGGCCAGCAAGTCCGCAAAGGAGCCATAGATGCAATCTTGAAATTTACCTCTCAGTCTCTTGAAAATAATCCTGAACTGAAAACACGGGTAGAGCAGGTAGCCTCCAAAGGTGCAACGCCACTGGTAGTCAGTTTAAACCAGAATATTCTTGGAGTGATTGAACTGTCTGATGTGGTCAAACCCAGCATTAAAGAAAAATTTGCACGCCTGAGAGAGATGGGAATCAGGACCGTTATGATTACCGGTGATAATCCTCTGACTGCGGCTGCAATTGCAGCTGAAGCTGGCGTAGATGACTATATCGCCGAGGCTAAACCAGAAGACAAACTAGCCTGTATTCGACGCGAGCAGCAAAATGGTCATCTTGTGGCAATGGTAGGGGATGGTACTAATGATGCACCGGCATTGGCACAAGCCGACATTGGTCTGGCTATGAATTCTGGAACTCAGGCTGCTAAAGAGGCCGGTAATATGGTAGATCTGGATTCAGATCCGACCAAACTGCTGGCAGTGGTTGAGATTGGGAAACAGCAGCTAATTACCCGCGGTGCATTGACAACTTTCTCGCTGGCAAATGACATCTCTAAATACTTTGCAATATTACCGGCTTTATTTGTATTGGCTATTCCACAAATGCAGGTACTCAATGTCATGCAACTCGCCAGTCCGGAAAGTGCCATTCTTTCTGCACTGATCTTTAATGCCATTATTATTCCATTACTGATTCCACTAGCATTGCGCGGTGTCAAATTTACGCCTTCCACTTCAACTCAGCTATTACGCCGAAATATGCTGATTTATGGCGTGGGGGGAGTCGTATTGCCTTTTGTTGCTATTAAGGGCATTGACCTGATTGTCAGCCTGATTATGGGTGTTTAAGGAGAATCATATGCAAATATTAACTCAGCCTGTTACACAGCCAGCCATGAGTACTTTAATCAGGCCCGCAATCGGTTTAAGTCTGATCGCCTTAATAGTATGTGGATTCGGTTATAGTGCGATTGCAACAAAGATCGGACAAGCAATTTTTCCAGAGCAGGCTCATGGTAGCCTGATTAAATATGAAGGCAAGGTTGTTGGTTCCAAACTGGTGGCGCAGCCTTTTACTGCTCCTTCTTATTTCCATTCACGGCCATCAGTGGCCAATTATGACCCCATGGCGCTGGCGGGAAGTAATCTGGCCAGAACCAATCCTGAACTTCAGAAAGTAATCGCTGAACGTATTGTTCAGGTTGCCAGCCTTGAAGCAATTCAGCCAGATCAGATCCCTAAAGATCTGGCCACTGCCTCAGGAAGCGGGATTGACCCTGAAATTAGCGTCCGGGCAGCTCTCATACAGGTAAAGCGTATTGCTGAACAGCGTAATATGCCTGAACAGCAGGTAAGGGAACTTGTCCTTAAATACGCCCAACAGCCAACATTTGGAGTGTTAGGTTCAAACCGGGTAAATGTGCTGGAGTTGAATCTTGCACTTGATCAGCTAAAACGAAAATAAGTTTTCAAGATTTCATTTATACTGAAATATGCACGTTCAGGATCATCAATACCTTGCTCAAGAGATTGATGATCCTCTGTTTTAAGAATGAAAAATGACAAATATACAAACAAATAAGGCCGATATACTGTTACAGCAGGTCAAGCGTCATCAGACGGGGCACATGACAATTTTTCTGGGTGCAGCACCAGGAGTCGGAAAAACTTTTGCCATGCTGTCACGTGCGCATGAGCTATATGGACAGGGCCAGAATGTAGCAATTGGTTATATTGAAACTCATGGGCGTCCGGAAACTGAGGAGCTGGTTGCCGGCCTGCCTGCGATTCCAAGAAAGATAGTTGAATACAAAAACCATAATCTTGAAGAGATGGATCTGGACAGTATTTTACAGATCCATCCAGACATTGTACTGGTAGATGAATTGGCGCACCAGAATATACCCGGGAGCCGCCATAAAAAACGCTGGCAGGATATTAATGAGCTTCTTGATGCCGGTATTGATGTTCTTACCACCATGAATATTCAGCATCTGGAAAGCTTGAACGACGTTATATTCCAGATTACGGGAATACGGGTAAAAGAAACAGTACCAGATCAGATTTTTGAGCGTATCCGTGATATACGCCTCATCGACTTGCCGGTAAATGAGCTGCTGGAGCGTTTAAATCAGGGTAAAGTTTATGTACCTGATCAGGCGGCGCATGCCTTAAAAAGCTTTTTTAATATTGCCAACCTGACAGCATTACGTGAACTGGCCATACAGACGGTGGCCCATCATATTGATATAGATGCACGGGAGCAGTTTGATGTAAAGGGTCTTTCGCTAACGCCCTTAAATAATCATGTGCTAATCATGATTCAGGGTAACCAGAACTCTGAAGCATTGGTACGGATAGGAAGCCGTATTGCCGAACGTCGTAATGCAAAATGGACTGTAGCCGCATTTTTAACTACAGCATCCGGTTATAATCCGATCTCATTTGAAACTCACAGTACAGGCAGGGAAATTGAGCGGGCGCTTCATCTGGCACGGCAGCTAGGGGGAATGACTGATATTTTATATGGAAAAAATTACGCAGGGTCACTGTACAATTTTGCCTGTGAACGGGGAATTTCAACACTGGTACTAGAACAGGAACGTCGGCCGCTATTTTACAGCTGGTTAAGGCCGCCCTTAGCCCATCAGCTGTTAAAATATCAACCCGCATTTGAACTGAGTATTGTTCCGGTTCAGCAAGGTAAGCAGCAAGCCTACCGTTTTAACAGGCAAAATTATGTCTTAAATTTAAAAGAACTGATTTTTGTACTGATCACAACGATAACTAGTATTCTGATTGCAAAACTAAGTGTACAATACTTAAAAGTTGAAGAGCTATCACTGATTTTTATTACTGCGGTTATTTTTGTTGCAGCCAATACCCGAATGACTGCTGCCATGCTTGCAGCTATTCTTTTTTTCTTTGCCTATAACTTTTTCTTTATTCCACCGACATTAACTTTCCAGATTTCGGCTCATAAAAGTGTGGTCACTGTAGTGGCGTTTCTGGCAGCAGCACTTATTGCGGGCCGTTTGGCATCACGCTTGCGTGAACAGGTGGTCGCCCTAAGATCAGCAAACAGCTATAACAGTATTATGCAGGATTTGGGACAGAAACTCTCTGTTGCGGTTGACCTGCAGCAGGTCATTGAAATCGGACAGAACAGTCTGGAAAAAAGTTTAAATGTTCAGGTCTGGTTTAAGCTGCGTGATGAAACAGCACTAAGCTCAGATGAAAATCTGCTGACTGAAAAAGAAAAAATTTCGGCAAACTGGACATTGAAGAATCACCAGCCTTCCGGGTGTTTTACCCAGACTTTGAGTGAAAGTGCTTGGTGGTTTCTGCCTTTATTGGCTTCGAAAGAATGTATAGGTGTTATCGGGCTCAATATTTCAGAAAATCAGAGAGAAATGAATATTGAACAAAGACGTCTGGCTGAAGCTATGGTGGAATATATTACCCAAGCTATTACCAGGACGCAGCTCAGCAAGGAACTGGAATATGCCAATATCAGCTCTGAAACTGAAAAACTTCGTTCAGCTTTACTTTCTTCGGTGTCTCACGACCTGCGCTCACCTTTGGCTGCTATGATAGGAGCAGCAGATACCATTGCTACTTACAAGTCTACTATGACCGAAGAAGACCAGCTTACTTTACTCGAGACCATAGGGCTGGAAGGAGAACGTCTAGACCGTTATATACAGAATCTGCTGGACATGACCCGACTGGGCTATCAGGGGTTGAAACTGACGCGTGACTGGATTGAGGTCAATGAACTGGTGGATACAGCAACCAGACGCTTAAAACGTTATAAACCTGTAGTTGAGTTTAATATTCAACGCCTGCCGCAAGAGCTGAAAATTTACGTACATCCTGCACTGATTGAACAGGCATTATTTAATGTGCTGGAAAATTCTGCCAAATTTAATCCTGAAGATCAGCCAATTGATATTATTCTTTCACAACCTGATACCGCACATATCCAGTTTGATATTAGTGACCAGGGTAAAGGTATCGATATTGCTGACCGAGAAAAAATTTTTGATATGTTCTATACCATGCATGGCGACCGTAATCCTACTGGGACAGGCTTGGGACTGGCGATTGTTAAAGCCATTATCTCCGCACATATAGGAAGTATTAAGGCGCAGATTGGTCTCAAAAATAAAGGTACCAATATTCAGATTGTTTTACCTGTCCATATTTCACAAGATTAAAAGGCAATAACTGTGAATATACACCCAGCAGAAACCAGAATCGTAGTGATTGATGATGAACCGCAAATCCGGAAATTTTTAGGAATCGCATTAAGGTCAGAAGGCTACCAGACTCAGCTATTTGGCACGGCTATGCAGGGACTGGAATATCTCTCTTCCCAAAGTGCGCAACTGGTTATTCTGGATTTGGGCCTGCCTGATCTGGATGGTCAGGACGTATTGAAAGAACTCAGGTCCTGGAGTGAAATTCCAGTTGTTGTGCTGTCGGTACGCTCAGATGAACAAGAAAAGGTGACCTTGCTGGATGCCGGAGCCAATGACTATGTAACCAAACCGTTTAGCGTTCAAGAGCTCATGGCCAGGATTCGTGTGGTCTTGAGGAGCAGGCTAAACCAGACTGAAACCCATGACTATGACGATGGTTATCTAAAAATCAATTTTGTACAGAGACAGACCTATATCAACAGCCAGGCGGTTGCTCTTACCCGAAAAGAATTTCATCTGCTCTCATTGCTGGCCAGAAATCGGGGGCAGTTACTGACTCAACCACAAATTTTAAAGGAGCTATGGGGACCTACCCATCAGGAAGATACACATTATCTTAGAATACTGGTGGCTAAGCTTAGAAATAAACTGGGCGAAGATGCAATTCATCCTCAATATATTATCACTGAACCTGGAGTTGGGCTGCGCTTTCTGGGCAAATAAAATTTCTCAGCACTTATTTTTTAATTAGCTGAATTTTATTTATATAAATAAAAAGCTAATAGGTATATTAGCTTTTTAAACTTGATATTTGGAGTATTAACTATAATTAAAATTAAATATCCCAGTTTTGTTCGGTTTCAGTAATCTGGTTATAAACATTATAATATTCAGCAGATTTTACTGTACACCATACCTCTATAAATTCTTTACCTAAATATTTTTTTAATACCGGATTGTTCTTAAGAAGATTTAATGCCTCGAGCTGATGCTTGGGTAAATTAATATGCTCATGTTTTGATTTTGCAAGATGGACTGGCTGCGGAGTATCTAACTGGTGTTCTAAACCATGTAAGGTAGCAATCAGTATGACAGCAATGGCCAGATAAGGATTACAGTCTGCGCCAGCTACACGGTATTCTAGACGCTGATTTTCCTGATCGGAGCAAGGTATACGGATGGCAACATTGCGGTTATTAATTCCCCAGTTTGCTTCCAGTGAAACATGATGACCAAGTGTAAATCTGCGGTAGGAATTAATGTTGGGGGCTAATATAGCCATTGATGCAGGCATTAGCTGAATCATGCCACTAATCGTTTTTAACAACATTTTTGATGGTGTGGACAGATCATTTGAGCTAAACAGATTTTGCATGGAAGCATTGCACAAGCTCATATGAAAGTGCATGCCGCTACCCGCTTTTAGCAGGGTGGGCTTGGCAAGAAAGCTGGCATGCAGCTGATGTTTTCTGGCCACCTGCTTGATAATACGTTTTAACGCCATAATCTGATCGCATAACCGTAAAATATTCGAAGTATGCTGAATATTGATTTCATACTGACCAGAGGCCGCTTCTGCAACAATACCGATCATTTCAATAGATTGTAAACGTGCAATCTGCTCTACTTCTTCAAGTACATACTGATAGTCGTCAGGCGTATTCAGGTCAAAACACTGACTTGATAAAACCTCATCTTCCCCATCTGCATTTTGCTTGTAGAGATAGAACTCGAGCTCAGCCGACATCACCGGATAATAGTCCTGCTGATGAAGCTGAGCGATAATATGGCTTAAAAGATTGCGGGGTTCATATTTACAGCCCTCACCATTTTCATCTTGCATGGTCAGATAAAGCTGTGCATGCGTCTCAGGCTGAATAGCGCAAGGTTGTAATGTGCCGGAAATCGGTATGCAGAGCATATCAGGCTCACCGATTGACTTTCCGAGACCTGTTTCCTCAACCACTTTGCCATCTAGATCCATGGCATAGACAGACAAGGGAAAATAGCAGCCTTTATAAATCTTCTTCAAACTTTGAACATCAATCTGTTTGCCGCGGACATGTCCGTTCAGATCATGCAGGCAGATATCAATATGTCGGGTAAGGGGGTATTGGCTTAAATATTCATTGACTTCGCTGGAAAATAAATCTTCTGGATGATCAATATTTAAATATTCTGGTCTCTTGTTGAGTAAACTCTCTTTAATTTTAATAAAAGGATTTAGATCTTTTTCTTGGGTTGGAACGCTAATACTACTCATGCTTAAAACCTTTTTTATAAGGATAAGAAAATAGTAGATGAGTACAAAAAATTATTACGTAAAGAGTTCGTAATTTTTTAGATTGTAAGCGTTTAAAAATAATAAATTCATTTTTTTATATAATTCTATTGATGTAATTAAATAATTTATTTATATAAGGAATTAAAGCGTAGATATTATTTTTACTATAAAACAGTGTATATTTTAATTAAATCAAATATAAAAATAATTACCTTAAAATACATTTAAGATCTGAAAATCGCTATTGGGATAACTAGAAGTTCTATCCTCACTACTGCCTAATAAAAAAACAGGATGGATTGAGATCCAGCTCATCTCGGTTGATAATAATATTTTAATGCCCGGATGACTGAAGATGAAGATCGTAGCAGATGAGAATCTTGCTTTTACAGACTACTTTTTTTCAGATTTTGCTGAAATTGACCATCGTGCTGGCCGTACCCTCATGCATGAGGATGTGAAGGATGCGGATGCTTTACTGGTACGTTCTGTAACACGTGTCAATCAGCAGTTCATTGAAAATACAAAGTTAAAATTTGTTGGTAGTGCTACGATCGGAACAGATCATCTGGATATTCCTGCTTTAGAAAAGCAGCAGATTAGCTGGTCAAATGCAGCGGGTTGTAATGCACAGGCCGTTGCTGAATATGTAATTACGGCATTACTGTATTTAAAACCAGAGTTACTGGATGCTGGAAAACAGTTTACCTTGGGGATTATTGGTCTGGGCAATGTCGGTTCACGGCTGGCTTATATGGCAGAACTGCTAGACTGGCAAGTAATCGGTTATGATCCTCTGGTTAATCACTTGGCGGTTACACAGGTTCCATTGCAGGAGTTGCTGGCTTCAGCGGACGCAATTTCTCTCCATGTACCATTGACTAAAACAGGGCATTATCCTACTCATCATTTAATTAATGCCGAAACTTTGGCTCTTATGAAAACTCAGGCAATTTTGGTGAACTCGGCAAGAGGACCAGTTATTGAAGAGCAGTCTTTAATCCATGATATACAAACCACACATCGTCTGGTGGTACTGGATGTATTTGAACATGAACCCGTGATCTCTGAAGAGCTCCTAAAATGGGTAAGACTGGTTACACCGCATATTGCTGGTTATAGTCTGGAAGGAAAGGCCAGAGGGACACAAATGATTTATGAAGCTTTCTGTGAAAAATTTGGTTTTATGGCCAGCAAGACTTTTATAAGCCAGTTACCCATATGCGAACAATATTTTACTGAACAGACAGATATTAAAACTGTTCTCAAAACTTGTCTCGGCAAAATTTATGATATAGCCCGAGATGACCAGAATTTACGTGCCTGTCTAAAGGACGGCAGGATTGATCAGCAGGCTTTTGACCACTTGCGTAAGACTTACCCACTGCGCCGTGAATGGTCTGCGCATGGGGGGCCTCAGGCATGAAACATAGTTATCAGCCCACCTGTACATTAGAAGTAATGCGGGCACGTGCTGCCATGTACACCCAGATTCGTCAGTTCTTCGCTGAACGGAATGTGCTGGAAGTTGAAACACCTATACTTTCACAGGCTGGAGTCACTGATGTACATCTTGCGTCTGTATCAGCGCAGCGCCATGTAGAAGGGAAGTTGCAGATACATTATTTGCAGACATCGCCCGAGTTTGCCATGAAGCGGCTGTTGGCGAGTGGAAGCGGTCCGATTTACCAGATCTGCAAGGTGTTTCGTGATGATGAGCATGGCCGCAAACACAATAGTGAATTTACCATGCTGGAATGGTACCGGCCAGGTTTTAGTCTTCTTGATTTGATGCATGAAACCACAGCGCTTTTAAATATATGTCTGGCGCAACGTTTTGGTGAAATGCGCCCGGTGGTAATAAGTTATAAACATGCATTTCAAGATCGTCTGGATATTAATCCATTACAAGCTTCTGTAAAACACCTGAAAGATACTGCCAACCGTTTAGGCATAAACTTGGATTTGAGTGATGACCGGCTTGCCTATATTGATCTGCTATTCTCACATTTCGTCGAGCCAAGTTTAGGCTTTGATGCACCCGTATTTCTTACCGATTTTCCACCAGAGCTAGCTTCTCTGGCCAAAGTGAAAACTGATGAGGATGGGGAACAGGTAGCGGCCCGTTTTGAGCTTTATATTGAAGGACTGGAATTGGCTAATGCCTATGATGAGCTAATTGATAGCAAAGTGTTGCGGGAACGCTTTGAAGCTGACAATACAGAACGAGGTACACTTGGCCTACCTATCATGCCAATAGATGAAAATTTATTGTCCGCTCTACAGTATATGCCGGAATGTTCAGGAATTGCCTTGGGAATTGATCGTTTATTAATGATAGCAACCCGACAGATGCGGCTGGAAAATGTCATTACATTTCCTGCACAGATTGCTTGAGTTTAAAATAAAAAAACCGCTCGAAAGAGCGGTTTTTTTATGAGCAAAGTCAATTAGTCTTGCTGAATGCCTGCAACTACCCAGTCTTGCTGAGAACCGGCAGGTTTAACAAAATGCCAGGTTTCAGAGAAAGGTTGTGGCAGACTGTTTAAGTCTTCACTCACTGTACCTGTAAACCGTACACTGACCACATACTGGCCATTCTCAGTTGCACTGTCGACTACCATAGCATTTAGGTTACTGAATTCGGCAACATCTTGGTCCTGATTGGCCATAATGTCACTACGCATTGCATTATAAAGTTCCGGAGTTAAATAACGACGGATCTCTTCAATATTACTCGCTGTATTCATTGACTGAATATGGTTGAAACGTTGACGCGCAATACGCAAGAATGCTGCTGGTTCAGTGCCATCTGGCAACTGTTGACCACTATTCGTGTAGGCCGTACCAAATGGCGCATTATTTGCCGTGTTCGCTGCAGTTGAACTGCCGCCAACTGACTGACCGAAAATATTGGTATTGTCTTGAGTACGCGGTGCTGCATTATGCTGGCCAAATGATGATGGATTTGGTCCAGCTGAGTTTGGTGCATACGGATTGTTAGTAGCTAGTTTTTTTTTTGCTCCGAATTTACGGAATACAAAAAATGCAACTGCGGCTGCAAGCAAAACCCAGAGCCAGCCAGGAATACCGCCTTTCTCTTGTTCAGCCTGTTGCTGTGCAGCCAGTTCCTGATCATTTGCCGCTGTCTGTGCATTTGGGTTGGTATTGTTGTCATCTGCTAAAGCATTCGCTGCTACTGCACCTACTGCAGCACCTGCTACACCTGCAGCAACCATTGAACCTACACCCGGACCAGAACGCTGAGGCGCAGTTGCAGGCTGTTGAACCGGAGCTGCCTGACGAGGCTGTTGATAAGACTGGGTAGGTGCCGCAGAACGTGACATACCCATACTCTTACCACCGCCGGCACGTTTTGCTTCAGCCAAAGGTGACATAACCAAGGCCGCCATTAAAATACCGGCCATCAAGCCACGCTGGTGTACTTCCATCAAAATTTCCTATATCTAAACGATTTCGATATGTTATTTATGCCGGCTTTTATATAGAAATTCAATGCTAGATCGGTATTTTTTCAAATTAAATGATTACCATATATTAAGACAGTTCATCACTCAGCTGTAGCGCTTCGCTTAAAGCCTCATGTAACCGGGCCACCGCAATCACCTGAACACCAGGTACCGGTTTCTGTGGTGCATTGGCTCGAGGTAAAATTACGTACTTAAACCCATGTTTGGCCGCTTCTTTAAGACGCTCCTGACCATTGGGAACTGGACGGATTTCCCCAGACAAGCCGACTTCGCCAAATACAGCCAGTTGTTGGGGGAGAGCTTTACCACGTAAACTCGACGCACATGCCAGAAGTACTGCCAGGTCAGAACCTGTTTCAGTAATTTTTAAACCGCCCACTACATTCACATAAACATCCTGTCCCGAAGTTTGTACACCGCCGTGCCTGTGCATTACTGCCAGCAGCATATTTAAACGGTTCTGCTCGAGACCTAGAGCAACCCGCCGTGGCTGCCCATGAGCGTCATCGACCAAAGCCTGTACCTCGACCAATAAAGGTCGGGTGCCCTCACGGCTAATCATAACAATTGATCCAGGAATAGCTTCATCGTAACGGCTCAAGAAAATTGCAGAGGGGTTGGCTACTTCCCGCAGACCTTTATCTGTCATCCCGAATACGCCCAGCTCATTGACAGCACCGAAACGGTTTTTGACTGCACGAATCATGCGGTAACGTGAATCTGACTGACCTTCAAAATACAGGACGCAGTCGACCATATGTTCAAGTACACGAGGCCCGGCCAATGCGCCTTCTTTAGTCACATGACCAACCAAAAATAATGCTGTTCCACTATTTTTAGCAAAACGGGTCAATAAGGCAGCTGATTCACGGATTTGCGAGACACCGCCTGGGGCAGACTGCAAGGTCTCAGTGTATAAAGTTTGGATAGAATCAAGAATGGCAACCGCCGGGCGCTCATGGGCAAGAACTTCACAAATTCTTTCAACACATGTTTCAGCCATAACCTTTAACCGGTCAGTCGGCAGGTCTAGACGCTGAGCGCGTAACGCAACCTGCGAAAGTGATTCTTCACCTGTAACGTAGAGCGCAGCGCTGTTCGCACTTGCCATGTGCGTCGCAGTCTGTAGCAAAATAGTGGATTTTCCAATACCCGGATCACCACCGATCAGGACGACAGAGCCTGTAACCAGACCCCCACCAAGGACTCGGTCGAACTCACCAATACCAGTCGGCAGGCGCGTTTCATGAGAGACCGAGACCTTGTTTAAAGTCGTGATATTGGCAGCTTGTCCGGCATAGCCGCCTCCTAAATTCGGTTTGGCACGGTGACTCACGGCAGGTTCTACCACAACTTCTGTCAGGCTGTTCCATTCGCCACATTCTGAGCATTGACCTGCCCATTTTGAATGGTCTGCTCCACACTGTTCGCAGCGATAAACCGTTTTTGCTTTAGCCATAATCGAAATATATAACCTTTGGAAAAGGGTTCTATTGTAGAGATAAAGCTGCTGAAACGGAAAGCTTCGTACATATAGAACGTTAGATCATGTCGTCAGAAAGCAATTTATATATTCTCCAGAACTATAAGGATTCTACCCAAGTGGGGCACAAAGAAGTTGTTTTATAGGATGTCTGGCAATAGGAGTGTTTGATATACGAAATAGCAGTAAATTTTTCCAATCATTATGTTAGGAAAAACACAATAATTAGTCGAAGTAATTTAAAGTTATTTTTTAATAAAAATACAAGGATAATTTATATATAACTATTTAATTAATATATTAAATTTTAAAAAAGACTATTAAATATTATATGAAATTTAAACTATATGAAAAAATAAAATCAATTCTTTGGTTAATTAATGTTCAAAAGAATGTTGCCGAGTGAAAAATAATTTTTGTTTTAGATGAGTTTTGAGCTAAGTTTGTTGCAAAATGTTTTAAGAAGAAATCAAAAATGTCTAACCAAATGCATAGCTCTATTCCAGAAGAGGAGGGAGAGCTAAAACGGAGTTTATCGAACCGTCACCTGCAGCTGATCGCCATTGGCGGTGCTATTGGTACCGGTTTATTCATGGGATCAGGGAAAACGATCAGTTTGGCAGGACCATCCATTTTATTCATTTATATGATCATCGGGGTAATGGTCTTTTTAGTGATGCGTGCATTAGGAGAACTGCTACTTTCTAATCTGCACTATAAATCATTTATTGATTTTTCTGCTGATCTGATCGGTCCTTGGGCAGGTTATTTTGTTGGCTGGACTTACTGGCTATGCTGGATCACTATAGGGATTGCTGATTTATCCGCAATCATTTACTACCTGCAATTCTTTAATAATGGCCTACCTTTTACACCATTAGAGGGTGTATTGATCAGTATTGCGTCAATTGTCTTTATTATGGGGCTGAATCTGGTTACCGTAAAACTGTTTGGCGAGATGGAATTCTGGTTTGCCCTGATCAAGATTATTGCCATTGTAGTACTGATTGCCGTAGGCCTGTGGATGATCTTTACTGGCTTTACTTCAACAGCAGGTGAAGTAGCTTCTTTTACTAACTTGTGGTCACATGATGGTCTATTCCCCACAGGAATGAGCGGTTTCTTGGCAGGCTTCCAGATTGCAATTTTTGCCTTTGTTGGCGTGGAGCTGGTCGGTACAACAGCTGCTGAAACTAAAGACCCGGAGCGTAATTTACCTAAAGCGGTTAATTCAATTCCAATACGGATTATTATTTTCTATGTGCTGGCGCTATTGATTGTCATGTCAGTTACCCCTTGGAATAAGATTGATCCTAATATCAGCCCGTTTGTAAACCTGTTCAGTCAAGCAGGCGTAGCAGCAGCTGCAATTATTATGAACCTCGTAGTGCTGTCTTCGGTCATGTCATCAATGAACAGTGGTGTATTTTCAACCAGCCGGATGCTATTTGGCCTGTCCCGTGAAGCTCAGGCACCACGCTGGTTTGGTAAACTGACATCACGCGCTATTCCGGCAAATGCCTTGTATTTCTCAGCTGTCTGTCTGTTGTTGGGAGCTGCTCTACAGTATTTTGTTCCAAACGCAGTTCAGGCATTTACATTGGCAACAACCTTGTCAACTATTCTGTTCATCTGTGTCTGGATCATCATTATGTGGAGTTATATTAACTACCGCAAACAGCGTCCGGAATTGCATGCTAAGTCAATTTTCAAATTGCCAGGTGGAGTATTTACCTGCTGGGTGGTCATTATTTTCTTTATTGGGATGGTTTATGTATTGTCCTTGGAAGCAGATACATTCCAGGCGCTCAAGGTTAGCCCGTTGTGGCTGATTATTCTGGCCATTGGCTACTTCTTTACTAAAAGCAAGAAATCATAATTTGCAGTAACTGTTAAAAAACGTCAGTTTAGAACTGGCGTTTTTTTTCATCTCGCTTTAATCTCTATAGCCTGAAACACTATGGTCAAAATATTGATCACAGTATACTTTATGGAAATTATCGAATAGGTGGCCAGATGCGTCTTGTCGTTTGCTACATCAGTGTATTGGTTACGGCGACTCTACTTGCCGGTTGCGGTCAGTCAGGGGCTTTACAGCTACCCAATGATCCCAATTATGATAAACGTGCAAGATATCTGCTTTATCCAAATACCGCGCCCGAGCAAAGCAAGCCCAGCGATACCCATCAAGCCCAGCAATCTGACGAGCCAGTAAGCGAGACTTTTGCAGCACCTGATGCTGAACCAGCTACTCAACCTACACCATAAGCAGAACAGATAAGGATACATTCATGAGTTTTACCCGCATCAATGGGGTGTTGCATGCAGAGCAATGTTCACTGAAGCAGCTTGCACAGCAGTTTGGTACACCTTTGTATGTTTATTCAAAACAGGCTTTTGAAAAACACTATACAGATATGGACCGTGCATTTGACTTCATTGATCATCAGATCTGTTTTGCCGTGAAATCTAACTCCAATCTTGCGGTTCTGGGTGTGTTGGCCAAACTGGGCGCCGGTTTTGACATTGTCACTGGTGGTGAGCTGGCTCGTGTTCTGGCTGTTGGCGGTGATCCGGCTAAAGTAGTATTTTCAGGTCTTGGAAAAACTGAAGCAGATATTGAAAAAGCCTTAAATGTTGGAATTGCCTGTTTTAATGTTGAATCTCATGCCGAGCTTGACCGTATTCAGAAAGTTGCTGAAAAATTGGGTCAGAAGGCGCCTGTTTCCCTACGGGTAAATCCGGATGTCGATGCAAAAACTCATCCTTATATCTCAACGGGCTTAAAAGAAAATAAGTTTGGTATACCTTCAGATAGCGTATTTGAAACCTATCAGTATGCAGCTTCACTGCCTAATTTGAATATCGTGGGGATTGACTGTCATATTGGCTCACAGCTGACTGAAACCAAACCGTTTGTAGACGCCTTGGAGCGCGTCATGTTGATGATTGAACAGCTTAATGGGTTGGGGATACAGCTCAAGCACATCGATATTGGAGGTGGATTGGGCGTAACTTATAAAGATGAAGTGCCACCGACTGTACAGGAATATGCAAATGCCCTGAAACCGGCTTTGCAAAAGCTAGGGCTGAAAGTTTATATGGAGCCGGGCCGCAGTATTTCAGCCAATGCAGGTATACTGCTTACCAGAGTAGATCTACTCAAGCCAACCAATTACCGTAATTTTGCTATCATTGATGCTGCAATGAATGATTTGATTCGACCTGCACTCTATGAAGCATGGATGGATATACAACCAGTAGAACCACATCAGGATATTCAGGAAAAAGAATGGGATATCGTGGGTGCTATTTGTGAAACAGGCGATTTTCTAGGGAAAGAGCGTAAACTGGCGCTGGCAGAGAATGACCTTCTGGCCGTTCTGGGTGCTGGCGCTTACGGCTTTGTGATGAGTTCTAATTACAATACACGAGCACGGGCAGCAGAAGTTATGGTAAATAATCATCAGGCATATCTGGTGCGTGAACGTGAGACTATTGAGTCGCTGTGGGAACGTGAACATCTGTTACCAGAAGTGTGAGTAAAAAACATGCTGGAATTTACTAAAATGCATGGGCTGGGTAATGATTTTATGGTCGTGGACCTGATTACCCAGCGTGCCTATTTCGATACGCTTACTATTCAGCGCCTGGCAGATCGTCACTTTGGTATCGGTTTTGACCAGCTCCTGATTGTTGAGCCACCAGACATACCTACTGCTGATTTTAAATACCGTATTTTTAATGCAGATGGGTCAGAAGTAGAGCAGTGTGGTAATGGAGTGCGCTGCTTTGCACGTTTTGTGCATGAGCGCCAGTTAACCACGAAAACCAAAATTAAAGTACAGACCAAATCCGGTATTGTCGAGCCGGAACTGGGGCCAAACGGCTGGGTTCGGGTTAATATGGGCTATCCGAAATTTGCTCCAGAGCTCATTCCGTTTGTAACAGAAGAAACTGATCCTTTATATGCACTAGAGCTGAACAACAACCAACTGCTTAAAATTGATGTGGTGAATATGGGGAATCCCCATGCAGTAACTATTGTGCCAGATGTACTGACTGCTGAGGTCGCAGCTATTGGTCCACAAGTAGAATCACATGTACGCTTCCCTGAACGTGTGAATGTCGGCTTCATGCAGATCCTGAATGAAAAACAGGTGCGCTTACGTGTTTTTGAACGTGGCTCTGGAGAAACACTGGCCTGTGGTACAGGTGCTTGTGCTGCTGCGGTAAGTGGCATGCGCCGTGGTCTGCTTGCCCCAGAAGTGGAAGTCGAGCTGGCAGGCGGTAAGTTACAGATTGGCTGGCGTGAGGGTGATGTGGTATGGATGACAGGTCCTACAGCAAATGTTTATGAAGGCCGTTTGGATTTGCGTTATTTTCAAAGTAATTAAAACCGAATTAAATAGTATTAAAAGTTCTATTCAATCCCAGAGAGGGCAGGATGCAGCCTGAGGCATTACACTTGCTTTCTATGTGGCTCAAAGAGCGGGAGATCCAGAATCAATCTGCCCATACTTTAAGTGCCTATGCACGTGATGTAAAAGATTTTCTGGATTTCTGTGCTGTTAAGAAGTTACCGCTGAACAGTATTGAAGCTTCAGATTTGCGTGAATACTTGGCTTTAAAGGTAGAACGAGAGCAGTTAAGCTCCAGCAGCCTGCAACGCCATTTATCTGCCATACGGCAGTTCATGAAATGGGCTGAGCAGGGTCAATATCTTGGTTTTAATCCTGCAGATGACTTTCAGCTTAAACGGCAGCCACGGCCATTGCCCGGCATGGTAGATATTGAAACGGTGCAGCAGATTCTGGACCAGCCGGCGCCTGAAAAACTTCAGGACCGGCATTTATGGCTGCGTGACAAAGCCATGCTGGAGCTACTTTACTCTAGCGGATTACGCCTAACAGAATTACAAAGTCTGTGTATGAAAGATATCGATTTTAATCGACGACTATTGCGTATTACAGGTAAAGGTAACAAGACCCGAATTGTACCATTTGGTACTCAAGCTTATGAGAGTCTGCTGAAGTGGCTCGAAGTCTATCGGCTCTGGCAAGGCCAATTTAATGCAGATTCGGCAGTTTTTATCAGTCAAAAAGGCGGCCAGCTGGGACCCCGGCAAATTGAGAACCGGGTCAAGTTACAAGCACTGCGGGCTGGAGTAAATATTGATCTGCATCCACATTTACTCCGGCATTGTTTTGCAAGTCATATGCTCTCTAATAGTGGTGACCTTCGAGCAGTTCAGGAAATGTTGGGCCATAGTAATTTGAGTACCACCCAGATTTATACCCATATTGACTTTGACCATCTGGCTAAAATTTATGATCAGGCCCATCCCAGAGCTGTTAAAATTAAATAAATAGTTTCTAAAAAGAATAACTAAAATCCATCTGACCTAAAACTAGAACTATTGTAGAATAATCAAAACTTAATTTTTCAAGTATAAAAACAGCTTAATTTTATAGTGATCGAGATAGGAAAATGAACCGGTTTCTCTTCTCATCACTGGAATATTTTAATAGAAATGGGGACCTAAAATGATAGTCAATATTCAACAGAAATATGATGAGCTAAGTTCGGCACAGAAAGATATATTTGCTGGGTATGGCTTACGTCAGGTCAAACATTTTGTAGAAATCAGTTTACCTACTATTGAAGCGGCGCTGCCTGCTCATACCCTGGTTCAGGGAATCAATGTCGAGGGTAAAATTCAGGCTATGCATTCTGATACCTTGCAAACTTATCTCTGGATTTCAGATCAAAAGTGGCAAGAAACTGCTCATGCTCTAATGCCTATAGACTTAAAAGAAGACTTTATAGAAGTATGGAGAATATTTGGGCTGTCTCAATATGAATTGATTGCTTTGAGTCATGTACATCGCGATTTTTTAGAAAATTATATTACTTGAAATTATAGACATTGGATTTGAACAGTAAGCTATAAGGAAAAAAGTAGTTAAGCTTATTAATGAAACTTCCAACTGAGCATCGGGCAAGGATGCTACTTAAGGATACCCCTATACAAAACATGCCCCATATTTTGACTAAAATAATTATTTAAAAGAGCAGTTTCTGATTGTCTCTTAAGAGAAAGAGTGGCTGATTTATATACTCACAAAACAGAATTCCTTCAATAATGTAAGAGGAAAATATTGCTTCAAGGAACAGTCATTAGATGAAGCAAAATAAATACTGCCATATGCCATCATTCAGGAATCTAAGTCGAGCTAAAATCAAAGGTCATCAAGAGGCAACTGAAAACTTTGTTTAATAATTTGACTAGGTAAATCTGTTTTTACGCTTGTAATACCATTCTTTTTAGTCAGATGTGTAGATTGAAATTTTCGGTAACTCTCCAGATCAGGTACTACAACTTTAAGCATTGCATCACATTCACCCAAAATAATATAGCACTCCATTACTTGGGGCAGTTCTTTCATTGCACAAATAAAAGTATCGATAGTTTCAGCATCCTGCCCAACCAGCCAGATTCGTGAAAATAAAATCAGTTGAAAACCGATTTTCTGCATATCTACGACAGTAGTGTAATGCTGAATAATGCCAGCTTCTTCAAGCAGTTTGACTCGTCGTAAACACGAAGAGGGGGATAGTCCAATGACTGTGGCCAGATCATTATTTTGGATACGGGCATTCTTTTGTAATGCCTGAATGATATTTCTGTCGATGCGATCTAGCTTTATTCGAATTAATTTAGAATCTTGTTTCATAAATTAGAATTTTATTCGAAAATTAATTCTTATTATAAAATATTTGAAATCCTATTTTACAGCTTTTTGTAGATACTTATTTTCCTGATTCAGGACATTCAACAGGAAAAAGAAAATGTCTGTATTTGTACTCTTTGCATTGACTGTGCTTCCCCTGATTTTCACACCTGGACCAGATATGCTGTTTATCTTGTCACAAGTCATGGGTAAAGATGCAAAAGCAGGCATGATGGCAACTTTTGGTATATGTTTTGGCTATCTGATTCATTCAGTTCTGGTTGCTTTAGGAATCGCAGCAATTATTGTATCTTCACCCTTGCTGTTTGATACGATCCGCTATATAGGAATTGCCTATCTGTTGTATCTGGCTTTTAATTTGCTGAAGTCTGTGTTTAATCAGAAAAAAGTGACAGTTGAAGAGATACCTCATACAAATTCGGTCAGGAAGGGGTTCTTTACGGCTTTACTGAACCCAAAAGGAATGCTGATCTATTTTGCTATTCTTCCCCAGTTCATTGATAAAACACAAAATACAGTAAGTCAGGGCTTAATTTTATCCTTTATCTTTATTGGGCTCATTTTTATTGTATATTGCAGTTTAAGTATGGTCTTTGCCAAAATTACACAAAAAACTTCCATTGATGCAAAAAAACAGAAATGGATTGATGGAACCTCGGGTGGATTGCTTGCAATGGCGGCCACTTGGCTTCTAGTGAACTGATGAATATAAAAAGCATGCTATCTAGGCATGCTTTTTAGATTTAAAGTACATTAGAAAATTTGATTGTGTTAAAGCGTTTTAAGGCCAGAATGCTGGTTTCTTGTAAGCTAAAAGCTGAATAAGCTGTTCTGGTTGTGTCTTAAATGACATTTTTGATCTGTACAGTCATACTTTAAAACTTAAGCTACCAGCCTTTAAATCACTTCAGTACCGGTTCAGGTTTTCTGACTTTAATACCCGAATTTGAATCATAAAATTTTAATAAAAATAAATATATAAATATCAGTTAACTAGTAGAGTAATTACCCTAAGATCCCTGTTACATTTTTTTATGAACTCTGCATTTCACGGTTTTTACGCTTTTTTACGTCTCCAAAGGTAATTGTGACTTGACCCAAATGCCATACCCATTGCAAGATAAGGCACCTAAAAAATTTTAATTGAAGAGTTATCATAGCTTTTCTCAACATTTACTTTTGCTAAAACAGCCGAGGATTACATGAAGGCTCTTGTTGCTGTAAAACGTGTGGTTGATGCCAACGTTAAAGTTCGCGTTAAGCCGGACCATAGTGGGGTAGACCTTACTAACGTTAAAATGTCAATTAACCCATTTTGTGAAATCGCAGTGGAAGAAGCGGTTCGCTTAAAAGAAAAAGGAACAGTATCAGAAATCGTAGTGGTTTCTATTGGTCCTAAAGAAGCACAGGAACAAATTCGTTCTGCTATGGCTCTAGGCGCTGATCGCGGAATTTTAGTAGAAACTGCGACTGATGAAATTGGGGCACTCGAAGTTGCCAAAATTTTAAAAGGGATCGTGGAGCAGGAACAACCAGAAATTATCCTTTTGGGTAAACAGGCTATTGATGACGACAGTAATCAGGTCGGTCAGATGCTGGGTGCACTGCTTGGTGCGGGCCAAGGTACCTTTGCTTCAGAAGTTAAAGTTGAAGGTGGCAAGGTTCAGGTAACCCGTGAAATTGATGGCGGTCTGCAAACTGTTGAGCTATCACTTCCTGCAATTATTACCACTGACTTGCGTTTGAATGAACCTCGTTATGCGGCTCTGCCAAACATTATGAAAGCACGTAAAAAACCGCTTGAAACCAAGTCTCCAGCAGATTATGGCGTAACAGCAGCTTCTAAGCTGAAAACTGTTAAGGTTGAATCTCCGGCTGAACGTCAGGCAGGGGTGCAAGTGAAGTCTGTTGATGAACTGATCAACAAACTTAAAAATGAAGCGAAAGTGATCTAATACAGAAGGATAAAAATCATGAGTATTTTAGTTATCGCTGAGCACGACAATAACACCCTGAATGCTGCGACTCTAAATGTTGTTGCTGCGGCTCAAGAAATCGGTGGTGATATCACTGTATTGGTTGCAGGTTCTGGTGCTCAGGCAGTTGCTGATGCTGCTGCTAAAGTTGCTGGTGTAAGTAAAGTCTTACTTGCTGATAATGTAGCTTATGCCAACCAGCTGGCTGAAAATGTTGCTGCTTTAATTGCAGAAATTGGCAAGAACTATTCGCATATTCTTGCTGCTGCTACAACTTCCGGTAAAAATATTTTACCACGTGCGGCAGCTCTGCTTGATGTCAGCATGGTAACTGATATCGTGGCTGTGGTAGGTCCTAAAACCTTCCGTCGCCCGATTTATGCAGGAAACGCGATCGCGACTGTTGAATCTTCAGAAGATGTTATTGTAGGTACAGTTCGTGGTACAGCATTTGATGCAGTAGCTGCTGAAGGCGGTTCTGCAACAGTTGAAACGATTGGTGAAGTGAAAGATGCTGGTGTTTCGTCATTCGTAAATGAAGAGATCGTCAAATCTGAACGTCCTGAACTGGCTGGTGCACGTATTGTGGTATCCGGTGGTCGTGGTGTAGGTTCAGGCGAGAACTATCATAAAATCCTTGATCCGCTCGCTGACAAGCTTGGTGCTGCACAAGGTGCTTCACGTGCCGCAGTTGATGCTGGCTTTGTACCAAATGATATGCAGGTGGGTCAAACTGGCAAGATCGTTGCACCTGAGCTTTATATCGCTGTAGGTATCTCTGGAGCGATTCAGCATTTGGCTGGTATGAAAGATTCTAAAGTGATCGTAGCGATCAATAAAGATGAAGAAGCTCCAATCAATGCTATTGCTGACTACTGGCTGGTAGGTGACTTGAACCAGGTCATTCCTGAGTTGGTTTCTAAGCTTTAAGCATTTATATATCAAAAAACGTCCGTTTTCGGGCGTTTTTTATTTTTAAGTCAGGGCACTCTAAATTAAATACAAGAATTGCTAAGCCTAATAAAAAAATGAAAAATAAAGTAAATTTAACTTGGAAATTTTGAGCCAACTATAAAAAATAAAATAGCGTCAAGCCATCTTGCAAAACGCTCCTTATTTGAACAGTAAATAGCTGAAATAACTCAATAGAACTCGATGTTCAAACAAACAAAACCAAGCAGTTTTATGCTATACTCATTCGCTAATTTTTAATTTTGGCCTGAAGTTTTTTTAGGCTAATTTTTCGCAAGATTAATATATAAATATCTGTGGTTTTTAGGCCGCCGGTATGAAGAGGAGTATGCATGAGCGTATCGGAAATCCGCCCGATTGCCATTGAGGATGAACTCAAGCACTCGTATCTAGATTATGCAATGAGCGTGATTGTATCGCGTGCCTTGCCAGATGTGAGAGATGGTCTGAAACCTGTTCATCGTCGTGTGCTATATGCTATGCACGAGCTGGGTAACGACTACAATAAAGCTTATAAAAAGTCTGCCCGTGTGGTCGGTGATGTTATCGGTAAATATCACCCGCATGGTGATTCTGCCGTTTATGAAACTATCGTACGTATGGCGCAGGATTTCAGTCTGCGCTATCAACTGGTTGATGGCCAGGGTAACTTCGGTTCTGTCGATGGCGATAGTGCCGCCGCAATGCGTTATACCGAAGTACGTATGCGCAAACTCACCCATGAGATTCTGGCTGATCTTGAAAAAGATACCGTTGACTGGGAAGACAACTACGATGGTTCTGAGCGTATTCCTCAGGTCATGCCAACCCGTATTCCTAACCTGTTGATTAATGGTGCAGCCGGTATTGCAGTCGGTATGGCGACCAATATGGCGCCACACAACATGACTGAGGTGGTAAATGCCTGTCTGGCCTATGCAGACAATACCAATATCAGTGTTGAAGGGTTAATGGAGTATATCTCTGGTCCAGACTTCCCTACAGGTGGCATTATCTATGGTAAGTCAGGTATTGTAGACGCTTACCGTACAGGTAAGGGGCGCTTGCATATACGTGGTAAATATCATTTTGAAGAAGATGAAAAAACTGGCCGTACCACCATTGTATTTACCGAGATTCCTTATCAGGTTAACAAGGCAAGAGTAATCGAACGTATTGCTGAGCTGGTTAAAGAGAAAAAGCTGGAAGGTATTTCTGAGCTGCGTGATGAATCCGATAAAGACGGTATGCGTATCGCGATTGATTTAAAACGTGGCGAAAATGCTGAAGTTGTCGTAAATAACCTGTTTTTAAATACTCAGCTCGAAAATTCTTTTAGCATTAACATGGTTTGTCTGGACAATGGCCAGCCAAAACTGATGAACCTGAAAGATATTATTGCAGCGTTTATTCGCCACCGTCAGGAAGTGGTCACGCGTCGTACCATGTATGAGCTACGTAAGGCACGTGAACGTGGTCACATCTTGGAAGGCCTGACTGTCGCATTGGCGAATATCGACGATATTATCGATGCGATTAAAACTTCTGCGAATCCGGCAGAAGCACGTGAGCGTTTGCTTGCCGCAGATTGGGCCGCAGGTGGGGTTGGAGCAATGCTTGAAAGAGCAGGTTCGGTTTCAATTCGTCCAGATGAAATTGAAGGTGAAGATCCGAGTCGTCCATTCGGGCTAGATCGCGACATTTATCGCCTGTCTCCAACACAGGTTGCAGCTATTCTTGAACTTCGCCTGAACCGTTTAACCGGTTTGGAACAAGATAAATTACATGCTGAATATTCAGAAATTCTGGGGCAGATTACTGAACTGACCGCGATTCTAAATGATTTCAACCTGTTAATGGCTGTAATTAAAGAAGAGCTGGCTTTAGTATTGCAACAGTATGGTGACGCACGGCGCACAGAAATTGTAGAATCACGGGTCGATTTTTCACGTGAAGACCTGATACCTGAGGAACAGGTTGTATTGACGGTCTCCCAGTCTGGCTATGCCAAGACTCAGCCATTGTCTGATTATGCAGCTCAGCGTCGTGGTGGACGGGGTAAGTCAGCTACCTCAATGAAAGAAGATGATTTCATTCAGCATCTGATTGTGACTTCAAATCATGCCACCGTACTGTGCTTTACCAATGTTGGTAAGGTTTATCGTCTGAGAGTTTTTGAAGTACCGCAGGCATCACGTGGTTCGCGTGGTCGTCCAATGATTAACTTGTTGCCGCTCGATGCAAATGAGACCATTACTGCCATTTTACCTGTCATTGATGCGCCGAAGAAATTTACTGAACGCTTGGCAGCCTTTAAAAACTTTGTAAAAACGAATACTGTAAAACTTCAGGATAATCCGGTCATTTCCGTGCATTTGCCAGAACTTGAGACAGCATTGGCAACGCTTGATGATAATGCTGACGAGCTCTCAGCTGAACTGCGTACCCAGCTAAAACAGTTATGTGTAGAGCTGGCTGTAACAGATTTGGATGATGAGATCATTATCGAGTTTGCCCAGCAGGCCGAAAGTGTCCGTAAAAACTATTATGTATTTATGGCCACAGCTTCCGGTACAGTAAAACGTGTTGAGCTTGAGCAGTTCAGTAATGTGCGCTCGAATGGTTTACGAGCAATTGAACTCAATGAAGAAGATACCCTGATTGGTGTGACTATTACTGATGGTGAACAGCAAATTATGCTGTTCTCTAACGAAGGTAAGGCTATCCGTTTTGCAGAAACTGATGTACGTGCCATGGGCCGTTCAGCTAAAGGTGTGCGTGGCATGCGTGTCGCACTGGCTGCCCAGGCAGAGGATACGGAAGATACTGATACTGACTCGGAAGATGAAGACTCTTCAGATTCAAATGTAGTCAGCCGTATAGTTTCACTGGTGGTTGTACCAGAAACTGGAGAAGTACTGTGCGCATCTGCAAATGGTTATGGCAAACGTACCCCTGTAGATGATTTCCCAACCAAAAAACGTGGCGGTAAAGGGGTTATTGCAATTAAGACCTCTGAACGTAATGGTGAACTGGTGGGTGCGGTTGCAATTGACGAAACCAAAGAGCTGATGCTGATTTCTGATGGGGGGACGCTGGTCCGTACGCGTGCAGCAGAAGTAGCCCAAACTGGGCGTAATGCTCAGGGCGTGCGTCTGATTCGTCTAGGCGAAGGAGAAACACTGGTTGGTGTGGTTTCTATTGAAGCCGTTGAAGAAGATGAAGTAGAAGCTTTCGAAACAGTTGAAAGTACTGAGCAACTGGAAGTTGAGAAAACTGAAACAGAACATCAGGAACCTCAAGAAGATTAAAGCCTGATAGTTAAAAAGGACGCTTCGGCGTCCTTTTTATTAGGTGATTATTTATAACTTAAACGATAATTTCCCCAAACCAGACAGACGGCTGCAAAGGCAGCCAGATAAATCATTTTGGGAAGCACCAAGCTGGTCGGCACACCCATCTGGTTAAGCTGAATAAACATCTGAATGCCTTGTGTAGAGGGTAAAGCGACTCCTAGCCATTGCATCCATTCCGGCATAGCCGCGTGCGGCCATGCGGTACCAGAGAGTAAAAATAATGGGATTGAAGTGAAAACAATAATATGGCCAGCACGTTCTGGCATGTCTAAATAAGAAGCCACCAATATAGCTAGGCCAATAACACTACTAATAAAAATAGGAACGCCGAGCAGCATTCCCCAAAAATTACCACCACGCGGATAGTCATAAAACCAGAATGTAAAACCGAACAGATATAAACAGCCTAGACAACCAATCGTTAAAATGGCAAAAAATAGACCAGATACTTCGGATTTTACTGGGCGCCACAGTTTTTCTCGATAGCCTGCAATTAACATGCTTAAACCCAGAACAATAGTTTGATGGATAATTAATGGCGCAATCGCTGGAAAAATATAGCTTCCATAGCCAGAGAGAGTGTTAAATAAAGGAATCTGATGTATAGGTACAGCAGGAGAAAAATGTGCAATTTCACCAAATTTTTCAGCCTGTTGAGCAATAGCATTTTCGACAGAAGTTGCAAGGCCTAAACCAATCTGCTTGGTTTTTAGAAAATAAGCTGCACTTAAATATAGTCCGATACCTCCTACCTCGCCGCGGCGTATACTATTGGAGAGCTGATCCGGCAGCAATAATATTCCATCTGCCTGCTGTTTCTGGATCATTAATTTCGCTTCAGCGAAATTTCCGGTTATTGCCTGGATTTTGACGTTTGGACTTTTTGCAACTTCAGTAATAATACTGGAAGTAACCAGACTTTGTTCTTCATCTACGATAACAATGGGTAAAGCTTCTGCTGTCTGAGCTTTATAAGCAGTCGGATAGAAAAAACTATAGAAAAACACAGAAAGAATGAGGGTAGTTAAAATTGAGCTATTACTGGCAATATCCTTAAATGTTTTTAAATAAAAATACAGGAACTGCTTCATAGGGCCGCTCCTTTTAAATATTTTTTCAAAAGCAGATAGCTGATTACTGCATAGAAGGCACAATAGACCGCAAGTATCAGTGCAGGAAGCCATGACACAGTAAGCGGGCTACCGACTACCCATTGTTCTGTCTGTAGTTTGGCATAAGGGGTATAAGGAATAATATTTGCCCAGAATTTTGTAAAAAGTGGGGCATTATTTAAAGGCAAGGTAACGCCAGCAAAGCTTAAGGAAGACCCGCCATAAACTGCAATAAAACCAAATGACTTTGCTAGATTTTGCGTAGCAAGTACCACAGTACTGCTAATCAAAGCGTAAGCACTATATAACAGGATTTGGCCAAGTAAAATTAACCATAAATGTCCAGCTATAAACCAGCCACGGATACCAGCAAGCCAAAACATCCACAACCAAGTCCAAGCTGTAAAAATAATTACATAGGTTATGTTTTTAGAAATAAGTGCACTAAAAATCGTTTGATGATGTACCCAGCTTTTAACACTCCGGTTTTTGAGTTCTTGGCCGACTGCAAATGCAACACAGCAACACAGCAACAAGTGTAAAATGGCCGGCACCATAAAAGGTTCCAGATAAAATTCGTAGCTCAGTCCCGGATTATATAAAGGTGAAATCTTTACATGGGGAGTAGGAGCCTCAAGATAGGGCAGTTGATTGGCCAGATAGCTTCTGCCCATAAAATCTGCGATTGCTTCTAATGTACCAATCAGCATGGCAGAAGAAATAGTATTTCCAATACTGAAATAACTCTGGTTGAATGCTATTGCAATCCCGCTATCCTGTGCCTGAACCAGGCGCTGCTCTGCGCCTTCCGGAATAATCACATATCCCCAAATTTTTGTCTGGTTCAGCAGGCGTTCAACTTCATCTTGATTAGGTGAAATAATTGCAATTTCTAGCACACTATTATGAGACAGATATTTATCAATATTTTGGCTGAGCTGGCTCTGATCCTGATCAATAATTGCAATAGGCAAATGCTCAGGCTTACCCTGATAGAACATGCTGCTGAATAAAATGATAATAAATAGTGGCGCCACTGTGACCAGACATAAATCCCAGCGGTGAGTGAGTAGATATTTCAGTTCACGACAGATTCCATACAACACTAGTGGTCCTCTTTAATCTTAAAAAGAACACTCATGCCAACTTTTAAATCAGGAATCTGCTGGGCAGGTGTCAGGTGTACTTTAAAACTGCGAATATCATAACCACCAGTTTGCCGGGTAGTTTTAATAGTGGCAAACTCACCTTCTGCATCAATATTCTCAATATTGAAAGTTGCCCGCCGGTTAAGTGCCGGAATAAAACCTTCCAGTTTTTGGGCTTTATAAATCTGTGTATACTGATCTTCACGGATGTTCAGGCTTACCCATAAACTGTCATCCTGAATCAGGCTGACTACAGGCACGCCAATCGCAACGAGTTCACTTGGCTTACCATAAGTTTTAGACACTGTACCACTAACAGGTGCGTATAATTTGGTCTCTGCCTCTAAAGCTTCTGCTTCACTTACCGCTGCTTTGGCTATATCGACCTGTGCATCTGCTGAAGAGCGCTGCTGTTCAGTACTGCCGCGTTTGGCACGCGCATATTGCTGATAGGCTGCTTCAGTCAGCTCCTGTGCAGAAACTTGAGCAGCATACAACTCGTCACGACGCTGCCTTGAAATTACTCCTTCCTTATACAGGTTTTCACCACGCTTATAAGTCGTTCGAGCCAGCTGCTCCTGAGCTTTAACACTTTGCCAGTTAGCATATAAGGTTGCGATATTTTCTTCTTGAGAGCCACGTTCAGCAGTTGACTGTAAAGCAAGAGCAGACTGCAGTGCTGCTAAGGCCTGCTGCTTTTTTGCGTCTACTTCGGGACTAAACAGACGAACCAGTGGCTGGTTTTTATTTACTTTCTGGCCCTCCCGTACATAAATTTCTTCAATACGGCTAGGGACCTTGGTGCTGACATAGATTGTTTCTGCTTCAACCCGGCCTTGAATTTCAATATCCTGTGGCTGATAACTTTTCCATAATCCAAATGCAATGGTAGCCAGTAAAATAATAACCAATATAATAATTGCAAGTTTAAGCCAGGCTCTTTTATGCTGAGGCTGCCGTTGTCTTGTTGCAAGCTTCTGTTCGGTATCAGCAGAATCTGGCTCAGTTTGACTCGGCTCGGCTGGCTCATGAATATTATCTTGAGAAGATGCAGTATTTTGTGCAGGTAGTTTTTTTTCTTCATTCATACTCATATCCTGTCGACCTTAGCGAATATAGACTGTATCAGGTTGATGAATATAGCTTTTAAACTGTTCAATTGAGCCATGACCCTGTAACAGACTTGCCAGTGAAATAATATATTTATAAGCATTTAAAGCCATTTCACCTTTTAAAATATTTAAACTGTTTTGGGCATCAATGACTTGGGTGGCTGTTCCCATATCTTCTTTAAATGATAATTCCTGTATACGAAGATTTTCTTGAGCAGCACGCATGTTTTGCTGTAACAGTCGATGACTGTTTTGCGCAGAGGTTAATTCACTATAAGATTTGAACAGAATATTCTCGATTTCCTGTTTGGTGCGTTCGGTAGCAAGACCAGCGGCGTAACGTTGTAGTTCCGCTGCTTGCACTTTTTTCTGTTTATCTATACCCGAAAACAGATTATAACGGGCAGCCATACCTATGATCCAATTTTGCTGTTCGTCTAAACTGTATTCACCAAAAGCAAAGATACTGGGTTTTTTTGCAGCATTTTGAGCACGCACATTTTCTTCAGCTAATAGTGTATCAGTCTGCATTTTGCGAATGAGAGTGGATTGTTCAGGATAAGTCGCCATAAGTTGAGCCAGAACCGGTGACTGCTGTGAATTTATAAACAAAGGCGTATTAAGACTGTCTACAGTTTGCTGCTTAAGTAAATTCTGTAATTGAAAACGGCTGGCCTCAAGATTGGCTTGACTATTTTGCAGGGCACGTTCGGCATTATTGCGGGCAACTTCAAATTGCATGCGCTGCCCTTTACTGATAAACCCGGCACGTTCCAGCTTGAGGGCATTATTATAATGATTTTGCATTGCATCACGATTAGTACGGCTAATGCTATTCAATTCTTGCTGTAACTGAGTATTAAAATATGCCTGAATGATTTCAAAGCGTTGTATATCTTGTTGTTGCCGGCTATCAAGCTGACTACGCTGTGCCTGAATATTAGCAATTTGTTTGGCGCTTTGGGTAAGACCGCCCGTATATAAAGGCATCATCAATGATATAGTTGGGCGTACCACTTCATCTTCAAGCACAACATTTGCGGTATCCGGTATAAGGCCAATGCCCCCATGAATAACTTGTCCTATACCGTTACGCAATGGGTCAGTAATATCTGTAGGTAAACCATTTTCTCCTTGCCATTGGTCGATACGCTCATTCACACCCTGTGAAAGAGTTTGTTCAAGGTTATTTTTTACAGATTTGAGGGGAAGATCAATTTCATTATGAAAGGTATAGGCCCGTACATTTAAATCAATGCGGGGTAAGCCTAAACCTTTAGTGGCTTCAGCTTCTAACTGTGAAGCCTGCTGCAAAGCCATGCTTGCCTGTGAACTATAAGAGTTTTGAAGGATATATTGTTCAGCTTGTTCATAACTAAACGTCTGTGCAAAGCCAGTTCCTGTATATAATAGGAAAGTTGTAATAAAACCTATTTTATAAAAATAGTGAGGAACTAGTTTTAAATCAGAAGATCTGAATATTAATTTTCTTAAAATCTGCATATATTAAACAGCTTTTCAAAATTTCTAGGTAGTTTAATCTTTTATATCAATATTTCTATTACTACATTGTTTCTGTTGAAGTTGTCTTTTAAGACTAAAGTTTGTCTTTATCCTTTATATTATAGTTTAAAATAAAATTTAACAGGTAAATCTTATTTTAATATTATATAAAATTGCAGAGAATTGGGCTAAAAGCAAATAATCTTTTTAGTATTTAATCTACAAATGTATTGATAAATAGTTCTCTATGATTTTTTAAATAAACTTTAGAAAGGTTGAATTATTATATAAGTTCCTAATTAAACTAACATCCTATTTTTATTGAATAAACTGTTCTATCTTTAAGTAAGTATTGAAATATCGGTTCGAGAATTTACTGCATCATTTGCCAATATGTGATTAAATGCCTTGATTTTATTTTTTTAATTTCTTGAAGGGAAAAATCATGCGCGCGTATAATTTCTGTGCTGGTCCTGCTGCATTACCTACTGCTGTTTTAGAAAAAGCTCAACAGGAACTGTTGAATTGGCAGGGTAAAGGCGTTTCCATCATGGAGATGAGCCATCGAAGTAAAGATTATGTCGCTGTTGCCGAAAAGGCAGAAGCAGACCTGCGTAAACTCATGAACATTCCTCAAAACTATAAAGTTTTATTTTTACAAGGTGGTGCCTCCCTACAGTTTTCTGCTATTCCGCTAAATCTACTGGGTAAAAATAATAAGGCCGACTATATTTCTACAGGTATCTGGTCTGAAAAAGCCTATAAAGAAGCACAGCGTTATGGCGATATTAATGTAATACAAGCTGGCACAACGGTGAATGGCAAACTGGCGATTAGTGAACAGGCTCACTGGAACCTATCTAAAGATGCAGCTTATGTGCATTATGCAGATAATGAAACTATTGGTGGATTACAGTTTGCAAGTGTTCCTGAGGTAGATGCGCCACTGGTTTCTGATTTTTCTTCAAGTATTTTATCTGCGCCGCTGGACGTTTCCAAATTTGGACTGATCTATGCGGGTGCACAGAAGAATATTGGTCCTGCTGGTCTGACTCTGGTTATTATACGTGATGACCTGCTCGATCAGGCTAAACCTGAAATTCCAAGTCTTTTGAAGTATTCAGCGCAAGCTAAAGACGGCTCTATGGTAAATACACCTTCAACCTATGCCTGGTATTTATCTGGATTGGTATTTGAGTGGCTGCTGGAGCAGGGCGGTGTAGAAGCAATTCATAAAATTAATCTGGAAAAAGCTAAACTGCTGTATGGTTATATTGATGCCAGTGATTTTTATGCGAATCCAATTGCAGAAGCAAATCGTTCACTCATGAATGTTCCGTTTACTCTGGCAAATCCGGAACTGGAAAAACTTTTCTTGAAAGAAGCTGAAGAAAACCATCTATTAAATCTGGCCGGTCACCGTTCAGTAGGTGGTATGCGTGCAAGCATTTATAATGCTGTACCATTAGAGGGTGTTCAGGCACTAGTTGATTTTATGGATGACTTTGCCAAACGCAATGCTTAAACTGATACATATAATTAATAAAGAACCCTCTATAAATTAGAGGGTTTTTTATTAATGAATAAAAATTTTAGAATTGGATTATGCCCAGTTGATGAATAATAATGGCAGAAATAAACATACCGAGAAGAAAGAAACATAAGGCTCCCATATCAACTTTAATACGTAGACCGCTATGTTCAACAATTCGTGTAGTCGTCTGTTCTGGAATAATTTTCATCAAGGAACCTAAATAATGCTATTATTTTTTAAATCCTATCAATTGCTGCTAGTTTTAGCATAAATATTCGCCTGAATCCAGATATTGCCTCGAATATATTGGCCAATTTTAAAGTTTTCGTACTTTTTATTGCGAGTCGCGATCCGGATAAGAGTAGCTGGTGTGTTTTCTTCTAAAATAAGCGTTACATCATAAACAGTATAATCCTGGTCCATAAACTGCATACTGGTCTTGCCTACAATATTCCCTTGAAACCAGGCTTCATCTTCTTGACCGATTGTCTCTCCATACAGATAGGCTACCATTTTAGAAAAATCAACTGTTACAGGCGCAGTATCTTCTTCAGACTTTGGTTCCCATGCATCAATCAATTCCTGAAGATTGGCTGGGGCAACACCATTATGTTGCTGTAAAATATCATTTAATGCCCGGTGCTGACGAATCGATGCCGGGTCATCGACTACCAGTTCTTCATGAGCAGAAACAGCTTCAAGTTCATATGCCCAAGCATTAAGCTGAACCTGATAGCTTTGACCTTTTTCATAACACTGATGATTAACACTGTATAAACTGTCAAATGCATACACTACAGTATTCGGATTATTACCAAGTTGCAGACGCAGAACTGCCTGAGTACCTGATTTACAACTAATAATACGCTCTATTTTTGCATTATAGCGATAAGGACTATCAAATACAGGAAATGCAGTCTTGAGTGCTTTTGGCTTATTATTTTCTACTGCAATAATTTGTGCTAGACGAACAGGTGATTTATCCGGACCTTGAATCAGCCAGACAGAGGCATCCATTTCCTGCTCATTCTGACATAAACCCATAGGCATCATCGGTGAGTCAAGTGACATACCTAACCATTTAGGGACTTCAGTTTCAGGCTGGTCAGTTAATAAATTCCAGTGTTCAACGTGACTACCAAAATTCTGATCATTGATCAGGATAATTTCCGGGCTGTTCTGATTATTCATATGCACTATTAGGGATCGCGTGAGTATATCTATTAAATCGAGGGTAACTTGTATTTTTCAAGCCCATCATTACGCTCTTTTACTTCTAAATTCAGCATTTGGAGCAAAACTAATTTATCTGAAACTAAACTGTAAATAAAGACCAGAGATCTGGTACGTTTTAATGCCTGTTAAAGACTTGCAATCAGTAGGGTGAAGAATATGGCAATAAAGGATAATTTATAAAGATTGTTCCTAAAAAATAACTGAACTTTGTTAAACTGAGAATCTTATACTTACGGAGTTTTCAGGTGCTGCCCTTTAAATTATGGATTGATGCGGATGCTCTACCGCGTATTTTACGTGATGTGATTATGCGGGCTTCAGATCGTTACCAGCTTGAAGTAACTTTTGTGGCAAACCAGAATGTCGGGATTACTCCATCAGTACGTATTAATTCGATTCAGGTCATGGGTGGGGCTGACCAAGCCGATCAGGAAATTGTCAACCGGATGCAAAATAATGACATTGTGGTAACACAAGATATTCCATTGGCCGCACAGGTCATCGAAAAGGGGGGTATCGCTATTCACCCTCGTGGAGAGATTTTCACTACAGCTAATATTAAAGCGCGGTTGCATTTACGGGACTTTATGGATACCTTGCGCGGAGCTGGGGTTCAGACAGGTGGCCCACCACCTATTTCAGACCGAGATAAACGTGAGTTTGCCAGTAGCCTGGATCAGACCATATTAAAGCAGAAGCGTAAGACAGCCTCATGAATCAGAAGGTGCCGGTCTCTCGCGGCAATATTGTGTTTACCTACACTATTCTGGTATTCATCTGGGCTACTACTCCACTGGCAATCGTCTGGAGCGTCCATGATCTGCATGTCATGTGGGCAATGGTGATTCGTTTTTTTATAGCTTTACCACTAGCAGCTCTTTTGCTGCTCTTGCTCAGAGTAAAGCTTCCCATTCATAAAGTAGCGCTGCACAGTTATATCGCGGGTTCCTTTAGCTTGATTGGTTCGCAAATTTTTACCTATGCAGCGACAGGTTATCTCAGTTCAGGCATTATTGCATTGATGTTTGGGCTGGCACCAATTATGGCAGGTTTAATTGGCCGTTTTTTATTTAAGCAGCATTTATATAGTATGCAATGGCTGGGAATGGGGATCGCAGTAGCAGGGCTCTCGATTATTTGTCTGGGAGGAAATACAGGCCAGCAGGTTCATCCTGTAGGCATTCTCCTGATGTTGCTGAGTGTTTTTAATTATGCTTTATCTATTTTCTGGGTAAAGAAAGTAAATGCGCAGGTTGAACCAATGGCACAGGCGACTGGTTCGATTATCGTGTCCGTGCTCGGTTGTATGCTGCTGCTTCCTTTCATCTGGCAGTATGCACCGAGCCATATTCCAGATACCAAATCGTTGATGGCTTTATTCTATACGGTGATTATGGCATCTCTGGTTGCAATGTTCTGTTATTTCAAACTGGTCCAGAACATTCAGGCAACTACTCTGTCTTTAACCAACGTCATGACACCGATGCTGGCTATTCTCATTGGTTCAGTATTAAATCATGAAAAACTGACAGTCATGATTTTTGTGGGCGCTACTGTACTGTTATCAGGACTTTTTCTTTACTTTTATCGTGATATTAAGGCAAGTCGTGAACTTGCCCAGAAAATTAAAAGTAATTAGAACTTTAATCTAGCTTGCTACACCTTGAGTAGAATTAATACATTCAGCAAGCTTGGCACGATCTTGAGGATGCAGTGTCACAAAATAAGCTCCTGTCCGGAAGCCTGTTTCATCCTTAGGCTTGCTATAAACCACTTGGGCAATTGTTGCTACATGAAAGAAATTATCAGGATGACTTAATGTTAAATGAATATAGCTTCCATCTTTAAGCTGTTGATTTGTATAAAAGCTGATACCACTTTCTGAAATATTAACCTGTTCAGGCACAGGTAGCATGGTCTGGACGATAGCGTCATAAAGAGACCCTGTAATCAGATTCATTTTCTGGTTAAATAAGGATAGTATTCGAGCAATTTGTTGATCTTTTTGATTTAATTGTTCTAATTCGTAGTTAATAGCATGATCAAATTGATCTAATTCTGCAAGTAGTAGAAAATAACGCGGCAATACAAAATTAGGGTCGTAAGGATCGTTAAGAGCAACATCATCAGAGATAATCTGATAATTAATCCTTAAAGCAGCATCAATGCGGGACATCACGCGACGTTCGTTCGAAGCACCCTGATGCTGTAATGTTTCCATAATGAATTACCTCGGACTAGATGGTATGTTTAAACCAATCTCGCTGTATATAGGGTTGAGATACACTCGCGCACGGCGTAGTAATCACTTTATTTCTTTTATTGCTTTAGTTTCCATGATCGGCCTGACCTTGGGTGTAGCAGTTCTTATTACAGTTCTGTCTGTCATGAATGGTTTTGACCGAGAGTTAAAAAACCGTGTTTTGGGCATGATACCTCAGGCCACAGTTTCTTCAACCCAGATTTTAACAGATTGGCCCGAACTTGCAAAAAAAGTCGAGAGCCACGAACATGTTACTGGCGCAGCACCATTTACCCAGTTACAGGGGATGCTAACTGCACAAGGCCAAGTTGCAGGTCTGATGGTAACTGGAATAGAACCTCAATATGAAAAAAAGGTTTCTATTATTCAGGATCATATGGTTGAGGGAAGCATTGATAGCCTGAAAAAAGGTGAATTTGGTATTGTGCTGGGGAAACAGATGACAGATGCACTCGGCCTCGGGCTGAATGACAGTGTCACTTTAGTATTGCCTGAAGCCACACCTTCACCGGCAGGGGTTGTGCCTCGCTTTAAACGTTTCAAAATTGTGGGCATTTTCAGTATTGGAGCTGAAGTAGATTCCATGATGGGCTATATTGCCTTAAATGATGCTTCGACTTTGTTACGTTTGCCGGATGGTGCTCAGGGTGTACGTCTGAAGCTGGATGATATCTTCAGTGCACCTCAGGTAGCTAGCTCGATTGCCCGTGAATTACCAGGGAATTTCTATGCTTCGGACTGGACCTATACTCATGGGAACCTGTTTAGTGCCATCCAGATGGAAAAAGCGATGGTAAGCCTGCTCCTGTTTCTAATCGTTCTGGTTGCTGCATTTAATATTGTTTCTTCTCTGGTCATGGTAGTGACCGATAAAAAATCTGATATCGCTATTTTAAGAACACTAGGTGCATCACCCGCTACAATTACCCGTATATTTATGGTACAGGGAACAGTAATTGGAGTCATCGGGACAGTATCAGGCGCAATTTTAGGAATTATTTTTGCCTCAAGTATCAGCAGCTTTATTTCATGGCTGAATAATGCTTTTGGTCTGCACCTGTTTGATGCCTACTTTATTAATTATTTGCCTTCTTATCTCAGATGGCAGGATGTCGTAGTCATCGTCAGTCTGTCTCTGATTTTAAGCTTTCTGGCAACTATTTATCCGGCACTGCGTGCAGCTAAAATTCAACCTGCCGAGGCTTTACGTTATGAATAATACAGTACTTGAAGCCCGTAATATCTATAAGCATTTCACGGATGGGAAATCAACCGTAGAGGTGATTAAAGGCTTATCTTTAGAGATCAAGGCGGGTGAGTTTACATCGATTGTTGGAGCCAGTGGCTCTGGTAAAAGTACCTTACTACATGTTTTAGGGGGGCTAGACCGGCCAACTGAGGGTGAGGTGTTTCTAAATGGACAGCGCTTTGACAATTTAGGTGAAGCTGAACGTGGTTTTATGCGTAACCAGTATCTTGGGTTTGTCTACCAATTTCATCATTTACTGCCAGAGTTTACTGCTTTCGAAAATGTAGCAATGCCCCTGATGCTGCGCAAAAATACACAGTTTAAAGAAGCCAAACAGCAAGCAGAATACTTGCTGGAACGGGTCGGCCTGTCACACCGGATAACCCATAAACCAGGCGAATTATCTGGTGGTGAGCGTCAGCGTGTAGCTTTGGCGCGGGCATTGGTAACCAAACCTGCTTTAATGCTGGCTGATGAGCCGACAGGTAACCTGGACCGTAAAACTGCTGTAGGTATCTTTGAGTTATTAAGTGAACTGCGTCAGGAATTGAACATGGCAATGCTGATTGTAACTCATGATGAGCAGCTGGCCCAAGCTGCCGATTCAATTCTGCATATGCAGGATGGCTTATGGGTGAACGCGTAAGTCGGAGATAATCTGATCATTAACCTTGTTAAAGCCCATCAGTATGGGCTTTAATTATTTTAATAAGTTATAAATATAAAAATCATGTGGAAAACTATTTTATTGGCCTGGATTGCTGGAATCTCGGTCATGGGGAAAACTTTTAACTTACCTGTTTTTCTGTTACCTGGACTGATGATCTTCAGCGTAGGTTCAGGGCTATTATATTGGTATCAATATAGTAAGCTGGAGTCGCACCATCCGATTCCATGGTTATCTAGAGCAGTTTTTATTCTAGCCTTAGGCATCCTGACAGGCACATTGGGTTATCGCTACGCTGACCATGCGCTAGAACAACGTCTAGATAACAGGGAAACAGAAACAAGAAATATTGAGGCAATTGTTTATATCCGACATATTGATGAGCGTTCTGAGAAGCAGATCAGGCAAAAAGTGGAAGTACTTGACCAGAAAAAACAGCCTGTTCAATGGTGGCTCACATTTAAAAATATACCTGAGCAACCTATAAAATTTGAGTTAGGAGAATATTACCGGATTTATGGGGAAGTCATACCTGCTCATGGATATGCCATGCCGGGAGTATTTGATCAGGAAAAATGGTTTATTCAGCAGAATATCATGGCCAGTGTAAAAATCTGGAAAATAGAGAAATTGGACCATGAGGCAGTTTACCGGCTTGGTTTTAATCAATATCTGAATAATCAACAGGGTTGGATCAATGGTCTTCTATTACTGATGGAGCGGCAGCGCTATCATTTTCGTACTTTTATTCAAAATAGCACACTGAAAAATAAAGGCCTGATTTTAGCACTTCTTACAGGTGATAAAAGCTTACTTTCCTCTGAAACAGAAGAACAATTTCAGCGGCTGGGAATCAGTCACCTGCTGGCAATTTCTGGCCCACACGTATTAATTTTCGCAGCTCTGGTCAGCTGGGTATTGCAAACCCTGATACGGCTGTATGGTCCAAAACTCTATTTAAGCTTGCCTCGCCCTTATCTGCTGGTTTTTCCTTTCTGTTTTTGTGTATTACTTTACAGCGCTTTTGTCGGTTTCGAGATTCCGGCACTACGAACACTGCTCATTACTCTGCTAGGGAGTAGCCTGCTTTTATTAAGACAAAAAATCCAGGCATTAAGCTTATTGCTGGCAAGTGCCAGTTTACTATTATGGATAGATCCTTTTAGTGTTCTCTCGGCAGCTTTCTGGCTTTCTTTCGGGGCCTGTTTTATTCTGTTGCGCATTTATGAAAGTATAGATCGGCAGCCTGCCCAACCGGCTTTTAACTGGAAGCAAAGAGTTTTAACTGCTGGAAAGTTACTGATTGAATCACAAGGGAAAATTTTTATTGCTCTCTTTCCGTTAGTACTGATTTTTTTCAAACAGGTAAGCTGGATTGCGCCATTGACCAATATTCTTGTCATTCCATTATTAGGTGCTGTCGTAGTGCCGCTAGATATACTGGCTGCATGTCTTTCCTATATCATTTCTCCTTTGGGCCTGCTTTTATTTCATTGTAGCGATTTAGGCTTGAATTTAGGCTTGTGGATATTAGAAATACTGGACCATCTGTTTAATCCCCAATTACAGGGAATTGCATTTACACCGTTGCTTATTGTGAGCCTCAGTATCGGCCTGATTATTTTATATCTGCCTCGATCTGTTATTCCTAAAGCTTGGGCGCTGTTATGTTTTGTACCAGTTTTTACGAGTAGGGCACCAGACTCGGATTTTAAGTTAACCGTTTTAGATGTAGGGCAGGGCCAAGCCATTCTACTTCAGAGTAGTCAGCAAAAAATAATGTTAGATACAGGCGGTTACTATGATGAAACCAAATTCAGTATAGGCCAGCAAATTCTTGCACCATTTTTATTTTCCCAAGGGATAGCTCGCTTAGATCGGGTGCTATTAACTCATCTGGATCAGGATCATAGCGGGGCACTCTTACCATTAAGCCAAAAAATTAAAATCGATGAAGTAATAGCCAATACCCAGTTACCTGAAACATGGAATATAAAACAGTCATCACCATGCCGGGAAGGACAAAGCTGGTCTTATCAGAATTTTAAGGTCCAGGTACTATCACCTGGCTTAAATACTTACCCATCAATGGTAGAAGCCAATCCGAATGAATATTCATGTGTGTTATATGTGCAATTAAACCAGGCCCAGCCTTACCGGAATTTCTTGATTATGGGAGATGCTGGCTGGCCAACTGAATATGAACTCATGAAAAAGTATCCCGAACTTCAAGTCGACGTACTAGTATTGGGTCACCATGGCAGTAAGCACAGTTCTGCTTACAGTTTTCTAAAATATTTGCATCCTAAGCTGGCAATTGCCTCAGCAGGACAGAATAACCGTTATGGTCACCCGACCAAAGAAGTTAAGGTACGTCTAAAGGCACTTGATATTCCACTTCTTTTAACTGCCCAAACCGGTAATATTGAATTTTATCAAGAAGCTGATGAACAAATAAATTACACGCTCTATAGAGAGCAGTGGAAATGGTTAAAGATTAAGTAAGATTTTTGTTGTGCTGCCGCAGCTGATCCACTTTTTGTAGTGCTTCAGCTTTATCAAGCGTATAAATGGAGCGTAATTCTGGGTGAGCCTTAAAACGTTTATAGCTCCAGTGGTAATGTTCGGGATAGCGTGTAATCAAATCTTCGATCACATGATGAATAACTTGGGTACCTTCTACAGCGCTGCCTTCATAAATTTTCTCATCAATTGGTTCAATAAACATATTAAAGCCATCCTGTTCATTACGGATGGCGTAAAGAAGCAAAGTACTGGACTTAGTTTTTTGAATCAGCTTGGCGCTCAGGCTGCTTGAGGCTAAGGGTACACCAAAGTATTCCACCAGATCACCACCCACATTTGGTGTATGGTCAGGCAAGATAACAGTTGTGCCTCCCTGTTTAAGCGCCTTAAAAATCTGGCGAACACCAGTTTCATCTGTAGGAACCAGATTGGCCTGCTCACGGCTGCGCGCTTCGCGGACGAACTGATCTGCATACGGGTCTTTGACCGGTTTATAGAGAATGGTCATTGATGTATATTGCGAACACCAAGAGTTCATAATCTCCCATGTGCCAAAGTGCGGAACGATCAGGACTAATCCTTTTTTGGCTGCCACCGCCTGATGAAAATAATGCTCGCCTACAATTTTATGAATTCTTGAAATATTCTTCTCTGTACTTGAGCCCCAAATACTAAAAAATTCAAAGTATGACTGTATTTCATTGCGTATAGCCTGACGAATAATCTGATTACGCTTTTCGGTCAGCAGATATGGAAAAGCAATCTCCAGATTCAGATTTATTGTTTTTGAGGTATTCGACAGTTTTAAAGTATTCATCAGACCTGCAAGTATACGAGCAATAAAGCGTGATACTCGTATAGGCTGGCGACTAATGATTTTCAAAAGACGATAAGATAAAGGCTGGGAATTTGAGCTAGTCATTATTTAAATGTAGGATTCTGCTTAACAAACGTAAAAGAAAAAATATTATAAGTTAAAAAGCTTTATTTAGACAGTTTTTCATTTTCCAGTGTATATAATGAAGATATTTTACTTTTCGGATAAATATATATGTCGGATTGGCCGCCAAAACCTAATAATGAAGTTCCAAGTTCAGACAGCAGAAGCGGTAAAGAGTGGCAGATACTAGAAAAAGCTGTACTGGCTTCTGTTGAAGAACAGCGCCGTAGCCGTCGCTGGGGAATATTTTTTAAGTGTTTGACTTTTGCCTATATTCTATTGCTTTTGCTCATGATGGGTAGGGGCTGTACTACGGCAACTACCAGTGGGGCAGGCTCAAGTTCAAATGCTCATCTGGCTGTGATCGATATTATTGGTACGATTGACTCTAGTGACCGTTCCGTAAATAGTGAAGATACCAATAAAGCTTTGAAACGTGCATTTGAAGCAAAAAACAGTCACGCAATTGTGCTCAATATCAATTCACCTGGGGGGTCACCTGTCCAGTCAGATGAGATCTGGCAGGAAATTCGCTATTACAAACAGCAGTATCCTGAGAAGAAAGTATATGCACTAATTGGTGATATGGGAGCCTCAGGCGCTTATTATATTGCTTCGGCTGCTGATGAAATCTGGGTTAATCCATCCAGTTTGGTCGGCTCAATTGGTGTGATTATGCCAAACTATGGGGTGATGGGCCTTGCGCAGAAACTGGGTGTTGAAGACCGGACATTAACTTCAGGCGACAATAAAGATATTCTGAGCATGACTAAACCAGTCAATCCTGCACAGAGGGAGCATGTACAGACGGTCTTAGACAATGTGCATAGTCACTTTATTGCTGCTGTAAAAGAAGGCCGTGGCAAGCGCCTGAAGAGTAATGACCCTGCAATTTTTTCAGGATTATTCTGGAGCGGTGAGCAGGCGGTTAAACTGGGCGTTGCAGATCGTACCGGAAGCATAAACAGTCTTAAACGTGAGCTTAAACTGGATAATGTTCTGGATTATACAGTTCAGCGTAGCCCATTTGAATCGGTACTTGGCCGGGTAGGTTCTGAAATAGGCCAGGGCTTTAGTGAATCAGTTACCCAGCAACTTAAAATTCAGCAGGATACCAAGCTGCAATAATGAACATAAAGGGATATATGACGAAGCCATTAATACACTTTGCACATGCCAATGGTGTGCCTTCAAAAGTTTATGAAAAGTTGTTTGAACAGTTGCGTGATGAATACGACATTATTTATGTGCCTTTGATTGGCCCAGATAAACGTTATCCAATTACCAATCACTGGCCTCATCTGGTAGAGCAGATCATCGACAGCATCGTTCGGCAGGCTCATGGTCGCAAAGTTATCGGGCTTGGACATTCGCTAGGTTCAGTTCTCACGATGATGGCTTCTTATCAACGTCCCGAGTTATTTTCACAGGTCATTATGCTAGATCCGCCGTTGATTATGGGAAAAGCATCTTTTGTTTTCCATATGGCTAAATGCTTTAAACCCCAACTGGTAGATCAGATGACTCCAGCAGGGTTATCGGTGCGGCGACGTGATCATTGGGAGTCGCGCGAGCAGGCAGGCGAGTTACTTCGCACTAAAGGTTTCTATAAAGATTTTGATGCAGACTGTTTTCAGGCCTATCTGAAATATGCATTAACTGAAGATCCGGTAAGGGGTGGCGTAACTCTGACTATCCCTAAAAATGATGAAGTAGAAATCTTTAGGAAGAATCCTTCGCTCTGGTGGTTACCGATGGCAAAACCGAAAATACCAGTACATCTTGTGGTCGGAGATAAAAGTGTTTTTCTTAAGCGGCGTTTTCCACACGTAGCCAAGAAAAAAATCGGTGTTTCTTTTAGCATAGCCGAGGGCGGCCATATGTTCCCGTTAGAACATCCTGTTGAGGTGGGCCGACTGGTAAAACAGCTGATCCATGCATAAATGATGAGCCAATAAAAAAGCGCCTATATGTGGGCGCTTTTTTATTGGCATAAATTGTATTATAACTTGCAAAACTGCATGGGTTTAGTCAACAGAGAATTTCTATAAAGTACAGAGCCATCTTCTAGATGCTGAACGGCGCCAATACAGATCCATTCAACCACCTGAGGGTAAACCAGGTGTTCTAACTCATGTACACGGTTTGCCAAAGTCTCAACTGTATCAGTTCTTTTAACCGAAAGTATTCCCTGCGCTAGTGCCTGACCAGCATCTAATTCAGCTGTCACATAATGAACTGTACAGCCATGATATACATCACCTGTATTAATTACACGCTGATGAGTATGCATACCTTTATAATAAGGCAACAGGGAAGGGTGAATATTCAGCATTTTCCCTTCCCAGGCTTTGACAAATTTTTCACTTAAAATCCGCATGAAGCCTGCTAGCACGACCAGATTAACTCCCCAGTCAAGCAGCTGCTGATGCATAACATCATCAAATGCTTCCCGGCTTGGATACTGTTTATGTTCAACAAGAGCAGTCTTAATTCCTGCCTGTTTAGCACGTTCTAGAGCATAAGCATCAGGCCGGTTGGACAGTACACCAACAATTTGGCCTGATAGTTTGGCATCGATCAGGGCCTGTAAATTAGAGCCACTGCCCGAAACGAGTACAGCAATTTTAATCATATGAAATTACGCGAAGATCACACGAATTTTTTCATCTGCACCCTCAACAGATTCAGCATTGTCAACAATGTGACCCATTATCCATGCTTTTTCGCCGAGGTTATTCAGCGTGTTAACCGTTCTCTCAGCATCTGCCGCATCAACAGCCAATACCATACCTACGCCACAGTTAAATGTGCGGTACATTTCAAATTGTTCAACACCACCTTCCTTTTGAAGAAGTTTAAACAATTCTGGCCATTCCCAAGAAGATTCATTAATGACTGCTTGAGCACCATTTGGAAGTACGCGCGGTAAGTTACCCGGTAAACCGCCACCTGTGATGTGTGCCATTGCGTGCACATCAACCTGTTTGAGTAATTCAAGGATTGGCTTGACGTAAATGCGGGTAGGTTCCATTGCAGTATCTGCAAGTGGGCGACCATCAACGATTTGAGTTAAGTCAACATTTTTTACATCTAAAATTTTACGAAGTAGAGAGTAGCCATTAGAGTGCGCACCTGAAGATGCAATTCCAATCAGTACATCATCGGCTTTAACTTTAGAACCATCAATAATTTTGCTTTGCTCAACTACACCTACGCAGAAACCTGCCAAATCATAATCTTCACCTTCATACATGCCTGGCATTTCAGCAGTTTCACCACCCACTAACGCACAGCCAGCAAGTTCGCAACCTGCACCAATTCCTGTAACAACATTTGCAGCAACCTCTACGTTTAAGTGGCCTGTTGCATAATAGTCAAGGAAGAACAATGGCTCTGCACCACATACAAGAAGGTCATTTACGCACATTGCCACCAGGTCCTGACCAATCGTGTCATGACGGTTTAAATTCAGTGCTAAACGTAATTTGGTACCCACACCATCCGTGCCAGATACGAGAACAGGTTCTTCATAACCTTTAGGAATTTTACAAAGTGCACCAAAACCACCAAGTCCGCCCATCACTTCAGGACGTGAGGTGCGCTTGGCAACAGATTTGATTCGATCGACTAATGCGTCTCCCGCTTCAATGTCGACACCTGCATCTTTGTAGCTTAAACCAGTATTTGGGGTAGAAGTTGAGTTGCTCATAATGAAGTCTCCGCGTTCGCGCGGGGGATTATAACCTGAATATACGAAACTCTTATGTTATTTATGCTCTAAAATGCTATTTTACTAAAATATTTCTTTCTTCATAATGATTAGATACTTATAAAAGGCGTGTTTCCATGGTCGACCGTACCTTACGTCGTATTTTTATTCTTGCGGCGATTGCATTATTACTTTGGGTGCTTTACCTGCTAAAACCGGTAGTCATACCATTTTTAATGGCCTTTCTGATTGCTTATCTATTTAGTCCGCTAGTGGCATGGCTCCACAAATATCATTTACCGCGCTGGCTCTCGATCAGTATTGTCTTTATTGGAATTGGTATTCTCCTGGTACTGGCAATCTGGTATGTGGTGCCTTTGGTCTGGCAGCAACTGGTTTATGCGCGTGACAGTATTCCAGCAGGTATACATTGGTTAAACGCGACCTTTTTACCTTGGGTTTCTAATACATTTAATGTCGAGCAGATGGAAATTGATACTGAACAGATTTCTACTGTAGTCATGGATTATATTCAGACCAATTATAGTGCAGATAGTATTCAGACCATGTTGCTACGTCTGGCGCAATCCGGATTAAATTTCATCCAGATTGGCGGTACAATTGTTCTGATACCAATTATTGCTTTTTACTTTCTGCTGGACTGGGACCGGATGCTGAACAGTATGCGTCGCCTGATTCCACGGCCTTATGAAAAAAATACTATTCAGGTAGTTCATGAATGCCATAATGTATTAGGTGCCTTCGTTAAAGGGCAATTCTTGGTCATGATCCTGCTGGGAATTGTTTACGCAGTAGGTTTACAGCTGATTGGTCTTGAAGTCGGGCTGATCATTGGAATGGTTGCCGGGCTTGCCAGTATTATTCCTTATCTGGGTTTTGCCGTAGGGATTATTGCCGCAGTCATTGCGACATTGTTCCAGTTCGGTTTGGACTGGACCCAGCTAATTCTGGTTGGTGTCGTCTTTATGGTGGGTCAGGCGGTAGAAGGTTATATCCTGCAGCCTTTCCTACTCGGTGATAAGATAGGTTTATCACCTGTTGCTGTTGTCTTTGCTGTACTGGCCGGTGCACAGCTAGCTGGTTTCTTCGGTATGCTCATTGCTTTGCCAATGGCTGCGGTGATTGTAGTACTGCTTAGACATTTACGTGAATGCTATGAACACAGTACATTCTATGGTCCACCTAATCTGATGGGAGATAAAGGTACGGACAGTCTCATTATAGATGCCGAACAGGTAAATCTTGATATTGAGCTTGAAAAGTCGCAAGATACTGAAAAGACAGTTCATATTGATACTAAATAACGATAGGATATGGCCAAATATATGCGTCAGCTGCAACTGAATATAGAACTTCAACTTGATGCTCGGATCAGTGATTTTTCCGGGCCAAGCTGGGGGCCTGTAGTAGATGCAGTCCGGCAGTTGCATGCTGGTCTCATGAACCGGTTTTATATTTATGGTGCAGCAGGCTCAGGTAAAAGCCATCTTCTGTCTGCGATTTGCGATTCCTATATGGAGGTAGGTAAATCTGCCATTAAAGTTTCACTTCTTGAACTCTTGGATGCGCCTATTGAAGCAATTACATCACTGGAAAAATATGATCTTGTTGCACTGGATGATATCGAAGCTATAAGTGGTGTTCCACATTGGCAGCGTGCCGTTTTTCATCTTATTAATTATAATAATGAAGAGGGAGGGCAGCTGATTTTTTCCTCACGGTTTGCACCAATGGAATTGAAACTTGAACTACCTGATTTGCAGTCACGGCTGACTCAGGCGGTCAGTGTAAAAGTGCCCAACGGTAGTCTCTATGCAGATCGTCAAGCACTAGTTCATTCAGTACTAGCACGCAGGGGCGTACAGCTAGACCAACAGATTATTGATTATCTTTTATTACATGGGCCACATCAGGCAGCACGTCTTTTACAAACTTTAGAACAATTGGAAACCTTGCTCAAGGGAGAGCGAACACGGCTTTCAAATATGACTTTGCGCCAGATATTTGCCTTAATTGATGAGTATGGCCAGTAAACGGAAAAATCTTGAGTAATTACTCAAGCTGTGACACAGTACAGAAAAATAATTCGATGTTGCACGGAACTGCAGCTTAAGAATAAAAAATAGAAATAAAGTATAAGGAGATGGATATGCTCAAACAGAGCATAGGCATAGCTATGTTATGCATTGCGGGGCAGGCCTATAGTGCTGACATTGTGGTAACAACAACTGAAGATATATCCTCTGCAAATGATAAACAATGCTCGCTTCGGGAAGCCATTGAATATATCAATCTGGGTTTACCTGAAGCTGGCTATAATGGATGTGGTGGGAAATCATCTACTTCTACGATTTTGCTTGAAAAAAAAGCAGTCTATAAACTCAGCAATCATATTAACATCAAGGCTGACCTGTCGATCAGAACCAGTTATACCACCGATGTTAATGATAAGGATGTACCCGGTTTAAATAACGCCACAATTCAAATGCTGGGTACTGATAATATTTTCCGCATTGATGACAGTAAAAAAACTTTAGCGACAGTCAGTCTAAGTGAAATTACTTTGCAGGGATGTGGGGCCAGTCAATGTGCCGAACAGGGAGGGCTAATTTATAATAATGAATATCTGACTTTGGAATACACCCGTTTATATAATGGATCAGCAGCCCAAGGCGGAGCAATATATAATATGGGCCAGCCAGAGGCTGAAACTGCTGCCAGTATAGTTGAAATAAAATCAAGCCTTATTGAAAATAATAAAGCTCTGGCAGGTGCTATTTTATATACCCATGCTCCTGAGTTCCGGATTTCAAATTCAGTATTTCGTGAAAATAATACAACTCAAACAGGTTCCAGCAATATTTATTCGGCCAGCCGTCTAGAAGAAAATAAGATTACTGATTTTCCTCAAGCTAGGGCTTGGGTAAATAGTAGTACTTTTTTAAAAAATCAGGGCCATATTATTAACTTGCGTGACGGGATCGGGTTAAACAATCTGACCATTGTCGGTAATCAGGCTGGTATTTTATTCGATGCACCTTTAGGTAAAGGATACTTGGCCAACAGTATCATTTTAGGAAATCCTTATCCTGGTGGTCAGCAGACTAACTGTGCTTTTGCCGAAAATGACCAAAGCATTCTACAGAATAATCTGGTCAGTCAGGAATGTGGATTAGGTGCTACCCATTATCCTAATGAATACTGGTCCGGTACACAGCTGATTGCGGGAGAGACCTTACAGGGCGCATGCAAGAGTATGTCGCAGGACCCTAATAGCCTGTTATGTCCCTATAGTCAGCCTAAAGATACATTTTTGGGATATTTTCGTCCCCGTATCCTGCTAAGTTATAACAGTCTGGCGGATTCACCTATAGTCAATAAAGGTAAAAATTCATTTAATCCTGATATCAAAATAGTGGGCTGTGAAGCTGCTGACCAGCGCAAACAGGCGCGAGATTCAAATAATATATTTTGCGATCGTGGAGCAATTGAAATTATTGTCCCAACGACAGTAAGTCTGGTGGGTGAAGATATACGGACTGGTAGTCAGGCCAAAATGTCGGTTGCCGATTTACTTGGAGATAGCGACCTGATTCCTAAAGAACAATGTAACGCAATCTTAGGCCCTCATCCATCCGGAGAAGCATGGCAGGCTGGCTGTATACAAGTTGTACAAACAGTGACTCAATCTAAGGGGACATTAAAGATTGATGAGGAAGGTAATCTGGTCTATACCCCGAATGGTGGCTGGCATGGAACTGATATTTTTAAGATCCGTCTGGTAACTACTTCTACGCGCTTTAACCAGAATATTCCTTATATGGAAATTAATGTACAGGTCAGACAAGAACCTGAAAACCACATGGAAAGTGACAAAATTAAAACTTCCGGTGGGGCACTCGGAATGTTCAGTTTATTTACGCTTTTAGCATTAGTCGGGCTACGTCGGTATACAAAATAATTAGGGCCAAATAATGAAAATTTATAAAAAGGGGCTATTGAGCCTGATGATACTGACGGCCATGACTTTGATGGCTGCAGAAGACAAGACTATTTATGTCAATACGTTTGAAGATGAAGATGGCGAAAACCTGAATAAGTGTTCGCTACGTGAAGCTCTGGTTGCAGCCCGTAAAAATATTGCATATGGTGGGTGTACAGCAGGAAATACTGGAACTGGTCAGCTAGACAGAATTCAATTGCAAGCCGGAGAATATATACTTAAGAGAGAGTTACGGCCAGAAAGTGCGGTCAAGATTTATGGAGAAACACCGTTCGATTACAAGACAAAAGATCCTTTAACACACCAGTATCCGGCACGTGGGCCTATAAGCACAGTTATCAACGGAAATCATACCTCCCGAATTTTCAATACTTCAGAAACCCAAGCCAGTATCTTTCTTGAAAATATTGAACTGAAAAATGGTTATTCCTCTGCTGAAGGAGGAGCATTACTCATAGCTGGCCCACTAAATATGACAAATACGGCTATTAAAGATTCTAAGTCGGATAAAGCAGGTGGTGCTGTTTATATCATTGCACAAAACCTAGAAAAACAGATGACTTTAGTAAACACCCTAATTCAAAGAAATCAGGCAAAAATTGGAAGTGCTTTTGCCATGGACTGTTCAGCAAATCTGTTGGGTACCCAGCCTGCTATCAGTGTAGAGCGTAGTAGCTTGGTTCAAAATGGTACGATAAATGACCGCAGTACGATTGAGTTATGCGGCTTAACACGTGTTTCCTTAAGTGCCAATACTATTGCCCGGAATAAAGCAAATCTGGTAGATGGCCATATTATTCGTGCGGTATCTGAGCTAGGCCGTCCATTATACTCCGCCTCATCTCTCGCTTTAATCAGTAATACCATTGTAGAAAATCAGGCCAATAGTACATTTTATTTTGATGAAAACAGTACCAAGGCTTTAGCCTTTAATGTTTTAGCTTTCAATACAGGCAAATCCTGTGACTTTGTCCGTAAAGACAGTAATAGCCAGAATAAGACATTGGGGCTAACTCTGGCATACAATGCACTACAACTTGGCAATGTGGAAGGTCAATGTGTATTGCCTGAAGAACTATTAAAAATACAGACAACGGTAGACCTGAGCAATATCTCACGTCAAAGCGTTCTATCTGATTATCAGCAACCCTCAAAATACAATCTCTATCTACCGCTCTATTATCCTAAGGACAATCAGAATGCTTCAGATCTGGTGAACACAGGCGCAACACAGGATTGCAGTACACTTGATCAGCGCGGACTGGCCCGGATTACAAATGGTACTTTAACTTTAAATCCTGAAATGAAAAATACCTGTGAAATCGGTTCTGTAGAGCGCATGCGCCTAACAGCAGCTGATATTACAGATTTAAAGAATCTGTCTATTGTACAAGTTCTAGATACCTATCAAAAAGAAGCTGACAACTTGAAAGAGGGCATAAAAGAAATAGAAGATACTGAAGAGCAGGCTATTTATCAAAAAGAGTTGAGCGAATTAGAACGTCTAATTGCCAATATCAAGTTGAAACAGAAGTATCGTACCATTTACATTGATCCTTTTACGCTGGCTTTACCAAGTGAAGAAGAATTTCTCAACGAAAATGGCAAGCTTGAATTGCGTCCAAAAGAACTCAGTACAGATCAGTATAGTATCGAAACGCATAAATACGGTGTAGGTTCAGTTTCTGGTAGTGGTGCAGATTTTAAGTTTAATGGACAGCAAGATGAACATCTGTTTTGTGAATGGATGCCTGAGTTAAAGCGTATTATGATTTATCGGACAGATGACCAGTTATCTGCTAATACCGGTAGCGCTTATTGTGCTTACACCATCAAGGCAAAAACGGGTGAGTCTTCAACAGGACTTGTTAAAGCAGATTTTATTAATATTGCTCCAATTGCAAAAGATGATAAATATACATTACAGTATGGCTCAGACTTAAAAGTCAGTATTAATCCGCTAGAAAATGACAGTGATGATGGTGATGGTCCTACATCACAATTAAAGCTCAATACAAATAAATCAGCCTTCTTTCACGATGCAGACGGACAGGAATTACCTATACGTTTTAGCGTTATTCCTCCAGGTGTAACGGTCAGTGCAGACCGTACCGGTCCATGTCCGGGTAATTATATTCGAGAGACCTGCTATGGTGGACAGATCCATATCCAGGCCAAAAATAATTTCAGCCAGTTTAACTATCGGTTTGAATATAATATTTTTGATGCTGAAGGTGAGGAATCTAGTACGGCAACTATCTTGCTAGAAAATACAGCTAAGAATACTAATACTGCCGGTGGAGGAGGAAGCTTTGGAATATGGGGAATATTAAGCCTATTAGCTTTAAGCATGTATCGGTTTCGCCGTAACGTTTAAAAAAAGCCTCGTAAGAGGCTTTTTTATTGAATTGATTGATTTTTATCTAGTTTGCCTTAAGTGCAGCAGGCATGTATTTATTCATATATTCTTGGCGGATTGATGCACGTTGCTCTGAGGTAGCTGCTTTTTGCATTCTTTGTCTCAGATCATGCCGTTCGTGACTGCTCATCTGTTGCCAAGTTTCACGCATTTTCTGTTTTTCCTGCTCTGGCAGCTGGGTAAACCAGTCCATGCGTTGCTGTAGAGCGGCACTTTGTTCTTCAGGTAATTCTTTTAAAGTCTGATAACGTTTAATCAGGGCGCGCTGTTCTTCATCGGACAAGGTGTCCCAAGTTTCATTAATCTGGGCCCCGGCATCTTTAGAAAAAATCCAGAAACGTTCGAACCCTGCAAAGCTGGTTTGTAAAAAGCTTAAGGTACATAAAGCTAAAGCCAGTTTCTTAGCTGCCATGACCGACCCTATCCTCACCTAAAACCAGTAACATTTCCAAATCTTCCACCATTTGGGGTGAAAGTTTTGGAGTAACAGCAACCTGATTTTGTGGCTGCTCTGTCATTTCCATAGAGTTGGGTAATATGACAAAACCAGTAATGGCTGCAGCAAGAGCAAAACCTGTCATCCGCCACATGCTGTAATGTGGTGATGGACGATCCTGTATGGTTTCGAGTACATGATTCATCACTACAGGTTTAGCCTTATGATGAGTAGCCAGTGTATCAAGCTTGGAAGTCACTTTTTTTGTGAAATCATCTTTATTCATCTGATGATCCTCCCATATGTGGATTTAAATGCGCTAAAGCTGTTCTTAATCCCTGAATTGCCCGATGGTAATGAGTTTTTACACTGCCCTCGGTACAATCCATAATTTCCGCAGTAGTTTGGGTATCAAAACCCTCCCATGCCCGCAACATAAAAGCCTGTTGCTGTCGAACTGGAAGTTTTGAAACAGCGGCCTGTATTTCTTCTGCAGTAACCGCTTGATCCAGAAAATCAGAAGGGTTTGGACTCGATTCATCCACGATATCCATCATTTCTTCTTCATCTGAATCCAGACTGACTTTTCTAAAAAATGAAAAAGGTTGGGCACGGCGTGCTTCCTTACGACGCCAGTCCTGTAATTTGTTATTTAAAATTGTATAGAACAGGGGGTACCATTCTTCAGTACTTTTATCACGATAGGATTTATGTAGGGAAATAAATGCTTCCTGTACCAGATCCATAGCTATGCCTTGTTGCCCCTGTGTTGCACTTTCCATCATGACCAGAGCACGACCCGTCACATCCTGCATAAAAAACTTCAGACGCTGCTCAGCCGTACTGGCATGCGTACTGCTGAGATGTTCTGCATCAGGCTGTTTCGGTACTAAATCCATAGAGATGGAAAATCCCGTCATTGGACACCCACTCATTATTTTGTTGGTCATCACTTAAATAACGTCAAAAATAATGTTTGGGTTGACATAGTAGATAATTATTTTTTAAGAGTTTAAAGGATTTTTAACCACAATTAGCCCTTTATTAAAATAATTTAACCTTTTAGAGCCGCTGGCGAACCATTTCAAAAAAACAGATAGAGCCTGCAACTGCAACGTTCAATGATTCTTGACCACCTGGTTGGGGAATCACGACAGCTTTTGCTTGCTGTAACGCATATGCTGACGCACCCTGTCCCTCATTTCCTAAAATCCATGCACAAGGTTGTGTGAGGTCCTGCTGATAGATACTTTCAGACTGATGTGAACTGGTTACGAATACAGGAATTTCAAACTTCTCCAGTATGTCTTCAAGCTGGACATTTTCATAAATATTTAAAGAAAAATGAGCTCCCATACCAGCACGCAGTACTCGTGGTGACCAGAGTGAAGCTGAGCCTTGGGTACATACAACCTGCTGAATATTAGCGGCGGCAGCAGAACGCAATAATGTGCCTACATTTCCTGGGTCCTGTACATTCTCTAAAATAAGTGTATCAAGATGATATTGCAGGGGTTGGGTATTTGTCGGCAGATCAATAATTGCGAGACAAGCCAAACTTGTACCCAAGGTACTTAAATCACGATAAAGTGCTTCACTTAAGACAAATACATGACCCTGATAATACTCAAGGATCTGTTTAAAGTCTGGATGATTTAATGCCTGTTCAGTACTGAACAGTGAATGGATTTTTTTATTTTCCTGGAGCCAGCTCAGACAGAGATGGGTTCCTTCAAGAATAGTTTGCCGCTGTTTTTTACGGTAACTGTTCTGTTCAATGAGTCCCCGTAAATGTTTGATTTTAGGGTTGTCTTTAGATTCAAGAAAAATAATTGACATAAGTAAAGAGTCCACAGAGATGAGTAGTTAAACCCATCTCTGTATAAATAAATTATTGGTGATAGCCTGTAACCAGCTCAACTTCATTTTTGGAACCAATAATCACTGGCACGCGCTGATGCAGATCGGTCGGCTCAATTTCTAAAATGCGTACGCGACCTGTAGTTGAAGCACCACCAGCCTGCTCAATAAGCATACTCATTGGATTTGCTTCATACATCAGACGTAAACGGCCCGCTTTTTCAGGATCTTTTAAATCATATGGATAAAGGAAAATCCCGCTACGGCAGAGAATACGATGAATATCGCCAACCATACAGGCAACCCAGCGCATATTAAAGTCTTTAGCGCGTGTAGAAGTTTTTCCAGCCAGCAGTTCATCAATATAACGCTTAACCGGTTCTTCCCAGTGGCGCTGATTTGAGGCATTGATAGCAAATTCCTGGGTATCGGCTGCGACCTGAATATTCTCTGCGGTTAAAACAAATTCCTGGCTGTCTGGATTAAAGGTGAAGAATACAACGCCTGCACCTACAGTCAGTACCAGCATTGTGGAAGGGCCATATAGAACATAACCGGCAGCAACCTGCTGAGTCCCTGCCTGCATGAAGTCGGCAGCCTGAGTTATATGGTTTTTTGCAGGTAAAATTGAAAAAATAGTTCCTACACACATATTGATATCAATATTGCTTGAACCATCTAACGGGTCAAATAATACCAGATATTGACCATTTTCCTGAGCAGGCGTAAATTCATCAAGCTCTTCTGAAGCCAGCCCGCCTACTTGGGGATGTACTTTTAATGCATCAATCAAATAGTCATTAGAAATAACATCAAGTTTTTTCTGGGTTTCACCTTGTACATTTTCATGCTCTGCGCTGCCCAAAACACCTGCAAGTGCACCCTTTTGTAAAGTCTGATCTATTACTTTACAGGTATCGGCAATAGTGCTGATAACTTGAGCCAGCTCAGGCGTTAAATTCCCAGTTTGTTGTTGTAAATATTGGGACAAGGTGTAATTGGTCATACCAAAAAGCTCCAGCAAAGAGAAAATAGATGTATAAAAAGAACTGGGCTATTTTAGAGGAGAACCAATGTAATTAACAATTTTATTGCGTGATGAGATGTGTTGTTTTTGCGCTTGCAACTCTACACGAACATGCTATGTTGAATTATGTTCATAAAAAAGGAAGTAAATCTATGACGACCAAACATTTTGATGCGACTCCAACTCCAAATGAGCCAATTAAGCTGGATAATATCTCAACTGAAAAAGTGAAAGAAGTTTGGGAAAGTTATGAAGCGAAACCTGAATACAAAGAATTTAATAAGCATGACATGATTGAAGCCATGCAAAAAAATGAAGAAGATAAAAAGTCGGAGAATTAAAAAAGCGCCCAACAGATGTTGTGCGCTTTGCTCTTGGAAATTTGAGCGTTTAATTATTTAAGTAATGGCGGTACAGCTTCGTAGTTGATTTCTACACGACGGTTTTCTTTCCAAGCTGCTTCATCATGGCCAGGATTAATTGGCATCTCTTTACCATAGCTCACAGCTTCAAGCTGATTGGGGTTTACACCATTTGTCACTAAATAGCTTTGTACTGCTTTGGCACGACGTTCACCCAATGCCATATTGTACTCACGTGTACCACGTTCATCGGTATGGCCAGTTAGAGCAACTTTTGAATTGGCATTTGCCATCAGGAACTGGGCATGAGCCTGTAGGGTCTGATAATCCTCATTGCTCAGATCACTGCTATCATAGTCAAAGTATACAACACGTTTTGCTAAATAAGCACGATTCGCTGCGGTAACACCTTTAGCTGAAGCACCAGCCATATTCTGTGCATTTAATGCCGCATCTTCACTTAGACCGGTTGTGTTAACACTCGTACCCGCTGTAGTTGGAGTGGTAGTGGTCGTAACATCTGAAGTAGGTTTACGGTTGGCACAACCAGTAATAACTAGGCTGGCAGCCAGTAAGGGAAGAGTTAAATATTTTACTGCGTTCATCTTAATCTCCATGAAAAAATTGTTATAGCCAGTTAAATTATTTGGGTGCCCAAGCAGGCTCACGAACTTCGCCTTGTTCACTTGGCAGATTCATCCGGAAGCGCCCATCAGTTGACATAATTGCCAGTAATCCCCGGTTACCTTCACGGGTAGCATAAACGACCATCTGGCCATTTGGAGAAAAACTTGGAGATTCATCCAGACTGGTTGGGGTAAGAATGTTGGTAATGCCAGTAGCAATATCCTGAATGGCAACTTTATAGTTACTTCCGGCTGGGCGGTGTACCAGTGCGACTTTTTTACCATCTGCACTTAAGGTACCGCGCGCATTAAATGCACCTTTAAAAGTCAACCGCTTGACTGAGCCATCTGCAAAGCTATAACGGTAAATCTGTGCTGAACCGCCACGATCTGAAGTAAAAATAAAAGATTTACCGTCTGGTGCATATCGGGCTTCTGTATCGATGGCAGAATCATTAGTCATACGTTTAAGCTGACGGGTATTCAAATCCATCTGGTAAACTTCAGGGTTTCCATGCATAGACGCTGTGAAGAGCATAGACTGTCCGTCTGGAGAGAAACTTGGTGCACCATTAAGACCACGGAAACTGGCCAGTACTTCACGTTGCCCAGTAGCCAGATCTTGCACATAAATCGCAGGGCGCTTGGTTTCAAACGAGACATAAGCCAGTTTTTTTGCATCTGGTGTCCAGGCTGGAGACAGAATCGGGTCACGTGAAGAAAGGACAGTACGCGGCTGTTCACCATCAGTGTCAGCGATCTGTAAGGTATAACGCTGTTCTGGGGTTGCCGGATTGCGCAGTACATAAGCAATACGGCCACTAAAATCACCAGGAATACCTGTCAGTGCCTGATAGATTGCATCACTGATCATATGGCCAGCCTGACGTATACGTGAAGCGGGTACAGTTAAAAGTTCATTTAACAGATAAGTCTGCTTCTCGACATCATAAAGCTGGTAATGCACTTCATACGAATCACCTGCGACAGACTTGATACTACCTGTCACTACATAAGGGATTTTAGTCGCTTGCCAGCTTTGCGCATTAATATTATTGAGTGCAGCGCTAGCCGGAAGATTTTTTGATGAACTAGTAAAGCGCCCTGAACGATTCAAGTCACTTTCAACTATTGGATAAATAGACTGATCATTTGCAAAGGGTACTATTGCTATTTTAGGAGCTTCTTCAGGAGCCTTTGCAATTTCAAGGTGTAACTGGGCAAAAGCTGTAGTGGTGATGGCCGGACTAAAAACAGCTGTTAAGGCAAAGGCTAAAAGAGTTTTACGCGTCATATTCATAATCGCAGGGCGCTCAATTCCATGATTCTGGGGTATGGGAATGCTAATTTGTAACATGATGACATAATTTAAATCTATTTAAAGCATGTAAATATGACTATCTCGTGAGAAGTCAGAACCATCTTATAACTAAAGAAATAGATACCCCAAGTTATAGGTTTCAGAAAATTATAAAGAGTAAAATTAATATATTGATATTAAAATCAAAATAACCCAATCCTATCGATAAAAAATAAAACTCGGTCAATTTATTTAAACACCCTCAAAAGAGGGTGGTTTTTTTATTTAGCAGTAAATGTAGAGGTAAAGGTACGTGCTTCACGTCGTGCATCGGCATCAGATGGCATTGGATAAGGAGCGGCTGCCCTTACCGCAGCTTCTACACTGGCTTTCATATCTGGGTCACTTGAATTCACTACCACTGAGAGAACAGCTCCACTATCACTTAAAGTTACACGTGCTGTTGCCTTGTTACCAGAAGAGCCATTAGGTATATCCCAAGCACGTTTAATTTTATTTTCAAAATCACGTTTGGCAGATGAAGCAATTTTTTTAGCTTCAGCTTTTTTATCAGCCGCTTCTTCAGCTGCTTTTTTTGCAGCTGATGCTTTCGCTTCAGCCTCAGCCCGGTCTCTGGCATCGGCATCGGCTTTGGCTTTTTCAGCAGCATCCGCTTTGGCTTTGGCCTGCGCATCAGCTTTGGCAGCAGCGTCAGCTTTTGCTTTGGCCTGCGCATCAGCTTTGGCTTTTGCAGCAGCGTCAGCTTTTGCTTTGGCCTGCGCATCGGCTTTGGCTTTTGCAGCAGCGTCAGCTTTTGCTTTGGCCTGTGCATCGGCTTTGGCTTTTTCAGCAGCATCGGCTTTGGCTTTTGCAGCAGCGTCAGCTTTTGCTTTGGCCTGCGCATCAGCTTTTGCTTTGGCCTGTGCATCGGCTTTGGCTTTTTCAGCAGCATCTGCTTTTGCTTTTGCAGCAGCGTCAGCTTTTGCTTTGGCCTGCGCATCAGCTTTGGCTTTTTCAGCAACGTCAGCTTTTGCTTGTGCATCAGCTCTAGCTTTTTCAGGAGCTTCGGTCTTTTGTTTAGCCAATGCTTCAGCTTTAGCTCGTGACGCGGCATCTGTTTTTACTTTTGCGTATGCTTGAGCTTTTAATTTTTCTGCCTCTGCTGCTTTCGCCTTTTCTTCTGCACGTTTTGCAGCTTCAGTTGCCTGTAGTGAAGCAGAGGTTGTAGCAGGAACTGGAATAACAGGAGCTGGTTCTATACTTGGCTCGGCAGTTTGCGTAATTTCGGTTGCCTGGTTTTCATGTACGGTCTCTACAGTATCCGTCTGTTCTAGAGGAACAGGTTCAGGCGGGGGGAGATCCTCAGGTTTAATAAGTACAGTTTTAATTTGTTTAGGAGCTTCAGGCGGTGTACTCATACCCAAATAAAGCAAGCCGACCACAGCCACCAGATGTACGCCTAGCGTAAATCCAATTGCTACTGCTTTTTGTTTAAAAGGAGGCTTTTTAAAATCTTTCATAAAATTACTTTAATGGTTCGGTCAGTAAACCCACTTGAGTTAAACCGGCTTCCTGAAGACTGGACATCAAGGCTATGACATCACCGTAAGGGCGGGTATTATGTCCACGGATCACTACATTGAGCTGTTTGTTGTCTGCCTCAGCCTGAGTCTGTGCTTCAGTTAAAATCTGGGTCAGCTGAGATAGCTCTAGAGGCTCTGCCTTATGCTGTTCGTATTCTAGATAGTAATGACCATCTTTATCTAGGGTAACCATGGCAGGTGCATCTTTAGATTCAATCGGATTACCATTAGCTTGTGGTAAATCTACATTAATGCCACTGGTAATCATTGGAGCAGTTACCATGAAGATCACCAGCAATACCAGCATGACGTCGATATAGGGCACGACATTCATATCACTTTTTAAAGGTTTTTTGATCCGCTCAAAGCGTCCGGAACGTTGAATAGCCATTATTCAGCTTCCTGTGCAGGACCCACAGACTGACGTTGTAGCAAGGCTACCATTTCTTCGGCGAACAGGGCACGGTCTGAGTAAAGTGCTTCACCTTTAGCTGTAAAGTGGTTAAAAGCCAAGACAGCAGGAATAGCTGCAAACAAGCCAATAGCAGTTGCAATAAGTGCTTCGGCAATACCTGGTGCGACAGTAGCGAGTGTTACCTGGTCAACAGCAGCAAGACCAATGAAGGCATTCATAATGCCCCATACTGTACCGAAAAGACCGATATAAGGGGCAACTGAACCAATGCTGGCCAATGCTCCCAGCCCCTGCTCAAGATTACCTTGGTCACGGCTCAGACCTACACGCAAAATACGTTCGGTTCCCTCAATCGACTGTGTCGTTGAGGCATGTCGTTTACTCAATTTAAAAAATTCGCCCAGTCCCTGATAAAAAATATCTTCCAGGCCTGAGCGTTTTGAGTTGAGCTGGGCGTTATTGTATAGCGTATTCAGCTCGGCACCAGACCAGAACATTTTCTGGAAATGTTCATCATCTTTTTGGGCTTTCTTATGACTCATATACAACTTGGCAATCAGGTACCAGCTATAGATTGAAGCGAGTAGTAGAATCAGCATAACCAGCTGAACCACAGGACTTGCTTGCAGAATTAAATCGGAGATATGCAGGGTTGATTCAAGTTGTGTTGCCATAGAGAAGTTGCCAGTGATTTTTCTAGTCTTGTTCCAGTTCTTTACGGATGAGATCGCGGATTTGCTCTGGCAGCTTGCGCGGCATCATTTTGTCATTCAAGCAGGCCAGTTCGACTTCACCCGAAGCCAGCAAGATTTCACCACGATAAATATTCTGTTGCAACACAAATGATGCAGCTTTACACGAAATAACACGTGCTGTAACAGTGATCAGGTCATCCATGAGAATTGGACGCATGTATTTGACATTAATCTTATGCACCACAAAGTTATAATCTTTTTGGTGCCAGTAATGATCAACACCAGCAGCGCGTAGCCATTCCGTACGGGTGCGTTCCATATAACAGATATGATTGGCGTGATAAACGATACCGCCTGCATCTGTATCTTCAATATATACCCGAATCTGAAACTCGAAATGATTTGCCATAGATCGCATCCGTCTAAAATACTTTTAGATATTTAAAAACTAAATATCTGGTTTTGCTTTACTTAGGGTAATACTTGATATTTCTTTCTTGACCAGACTTGAACTTATTTCAATACAAGAAAACTTGAACCAAAACATGTAATTCATTACGTCTGATATAAAGAAATTGCTATTTTACTTCTGGCTGAAAGAAAGCTTTAAATTGAAAGTCCTACCAAAATACCACCCTGACTCAGGCCCGGATTTTAGCATAGACGTTCTGAACTCAAATGGCACAAGCTGACAATCCTGTAGAGAGCATGCAAATACAAGAAACCAATTTATTGGCAAAAAGGTTCAGTGCATACGAGCACTTTGCCAATTGTATAAAAACTGCCTATACCGCAACCTGACTATAAAAATCGTGACACTTGGCTAAAGAAGTATAGATGAACCTGCTAAGGGATATTTCCATAAGTTCTAAAGATGTATTTAGCCAAATTTCACATGTAGAAAAATAAATTGGATAAGAGGTGTGCAATGCTCACGCAAGTTGTACGTAAAATCTTTCTCACCCGTAGCGGGAACGGAACTGCATGTAAGCAGCATAATGTAGCGAGTCTGAATATACCTATTCGACATTTTGATTTTAAATTTGATAAAGATGAGCTGGATAGCAAGTTCTATTTTCAGACTGTTTTAGGCAGTGCGTACTGGCAGGCGCTCTCGATTTTTCTGACGTATGGTGAAGATCTGGTTATTGAAACTGCTCGTTTTCATCGTGATCTCGTAATTGATCCGGTTTTAAAACAGAGAGTTACCAGTCTAATTGGACAGGAGGCCATCCATTCAAAAATTCATGAGGAATGGAATGAAATCTTAAAAGATAACCGTTTCCCTGTCACTCTGTACCGTTTTTTGGCAGACAAAGTCTTTGACCATATCTTTCTGCGCTTTCCTCAGCCAATGAAATTATCACTTATGGCGGCTATTGAACATTTCACCGCGGTTATAGCCCAGCATATGATGGTTAATACGGATTCTTCGATTATGGCCATGATGGACAATCCGCTAACTCGTACTGAAGATAATAAGACTATGGCGCTATGGATGTGGCATATGCTTGAGGAGTCTGAACATAAAGATATTGCTTATGACGTTTATCAGGTTCTATCAGGTAATTACTGGTTAAGAGTTTCTGGTTTTGTACTGGCATTGGTTACTATTCTGGGGCTGGTGTCATTAGGTGGCATCATGCTCCCTTATCTGCGTTCACCACGTTATCTCATCAGCCGACGTTATTACAACGATGTCAAAGATAGTTTAAAACTGCTGGTCGGGCGGAAATATGGCGTCTTCGGTAGTAACTGGCATCATGTATTCGATTATCTGCGCCGTGATTTTCACCCGAATGACCATGACACTACTGAGTATCTGGAATTCTACAAAAAATATTTGCTTGATCCGGAGAAAGGGCTGTTAACGCCATACTTTATTAAAGAGTTTGTGCCACCTCTGCGTACAGCTGCAGCTTAAAAATCTTGAATATCGAATATTGGATTCAGCATGAAATTATCAGGTAATAGAAGTAAATCAAGCCAGAATGCCTATGCGGTAGTTACCGGTGCCGGTAGCGGTATTGGACGGAGTTTTGCATATGAGCTGGCTAAACGTGGAGGTGCAGTAATCTGTGTAGACCTTAACCTGGCAGCCGCACAGGATACTGTTGATCAGATTAAGGCAACTGGTGCGAAAGCATTTGCATTACAGTGCGACGTAGGAAATGCTGAACAGGTAAACAGTGTTGCTGAACAGGCTGAGCAGCTTTTAGGACACCCGGTTACACTTTTAATCAATAATGCTGGCGTTGGGCTGGGTGGCAAGTTTGACGAAGTATCACTTGATGACTGGAAATGGTGTATGCAGGTAAATCTATGGGGTGTTATCCATGGCTGCCATGCTTTTGTGCCAAAATTTAAAAAGCTGGGGTATGGCGCTATTATCAATGTGGCCTCAGCAGCCTCTTATACAGCCGCTCCAGAGATGAGTGTATATAACGTCAGTAAAGCAGGGGTATTAGCCCTCTCTGAAACTTTGTCATCTGAGCTGAAAAAGTTCAAGATTCAAGTAAATGTGGTCTGTCCAACTCTGGTCCCTACCAATATTATCAAGAACGGCCGTATTCCAGGCCAGTACTCAAAACTTGCTGATCATGCCTTGATGAATTATGCATTTACGACCAGTGATAAAGTCGCCAGATTGAGTTTAGACCGGCTGGATAAAGAACAGCTTTATACAACACCACAACTTGATGCCAAACTGTTCTGGCTGATGAAACGAACTTCTCCAAGTCTGTATGCCAAGTTTCTTGGCCTGTCTTATCAGTTTATAAAAACTTGAGAGTATAAATATAATGATGACTGAAGTTAAAACCAAACAGCGCGTCCATAAGAAGCAGTCTGCTAAAAATGATAACCAGTTATATGATACTTTTATTATCGGAGCTGGTATTTCTGGTATTGCAGCTGCCATCAAGTTAGATGAAGCAGGGTTGAATCATTTTAAAATAATTGAAAAGGCAAGTACTGTAGGGGGGACCTGGCGGGAAAATACTTATCCGGGGTGCGGCTGTGATGTTCCTTCGGCACTATATTCCTATTCATTTGCGCCGAGTACTCGCTGGAGTCATTTATTTGCCAAACAGCCTGAAATATTTGCTTATCTAAAAAATGTAAGTGAAAAATATAATATTCTGTCAAAAATTGAATTTAATCAGGAGCTGGTCAAGGCCATCTGGCATGAAGACCAGCAAAGATGGATACTGGAAACTCATGAGAGGGTTTATCAAGCTAGAACTGTAATTTTTGCTACAGGCCCTATTACTGAGCCGCAAATTCCCAAGCTTGAAGGACTAGAAACCTTTACAGGAAAGATGTTTCATTCAGCAAAATGGAATCATGAATATGATTTAACAGGCAAGCGCATCGCAGTTATTGGAACAGGTGCCTCAGCAATTCAGTTTATCCCGCAGATCCAACCCTTAGCCAAGGAACTTTTCGTGTTCCAGCGTACCGCACCTTGGGTCTTGCCAAAACCTGATTTACCCTTAGGAAGATATACCAAGACCTTGCTTGCCAGGGCCCCAGTCATTCAGCAGAGATGGCGTCAGGCTGTAGCGGGTTCTCTTAACCTGATTAATTTGGGGTTACGTCATCCTGTATTTTTAAAACCAGTCAACAATGGAGCTAAACAGCTGCTTAAACTTCAAATTAAAGATGCAGTATTACGTCAAAATGTTACCCCTCAATTCTTGATTGGCTGTAAACGTATTCTGTTTGCCAATAATTATTATCCCGCCTTAATACAGCCGAATACCCGGTTAATTCCACACGGACTGGTTCGGGTAGAGGGCAATAAAGTAATTGCAGCAAATGGAGAAAGCCACGAGGTAGATGTCATTATCTGGGGTACAGGATTTGAAGTATCCCATCCGCCGATTGGTCAGCGCGTGATTAATGAAAAAGGACAGTATCTGGCAGATTTATGGAAAAATAGCTCACCGGAAGCCTACTTGGGGACCAGCCTTGAAAGTGTCCCTAATGCTTTCTTGATGCTAGGCCCAAATATTTTGGTCTATGATTCATTTATAGGACTGGCAGAGGCACAGGTACAATATATCGTAAACGGCTTATTGCAGATGAAAAAACAAGGAATCAGTAAGCTCTCTATAAAGTCTGATGTGATTCATCAACATAATATTCAGGTGCAAAAACACCTGCGTAAGACTGTATTTAATAGTGGTGGATGTAAAAGTTACTATCTTGATCAGAATGGCCGTAATTTTGCTGCCTGGCCATGGTCGCTTAAAGTTTTAAAGCAGCGGCTAAGCCGACTGGACTTAAATGATTATGACATAGAATATTTAGAGAATATGCAAGAAACTAAACGCTCTGCATAAAACTCTAACTGAGCATTTTTTAAGATCATATTTTGGAACCGTGATTAACCCGGCTTAGCACACCGGGTTTCTCTATTTCTAGCTTATTCTTAATGTTTTGGTTCTGGTGGGGTCATACCGAACTGCAAGTAAGCCATATTGGTCGCGATACGGCCGCGCGCAGTACGCATGGCATAGCCTTGCTGAATCAGATAAGGTTCAATCACGTCTTCTAATGTCCCTGAATCTTCTGCCATTGCTGCAGCAAGTGCTTCTACACCGGCAGGCCCGCCGTCAAATCGTTCAAGTAGCATGCTTAAATACCGGCGATCCAGCGTATCTAATCCATCTTTATCGACATTCAGCATATCTAGCGCGCGCTGCGCCATTTCCTGAGTTACTTCTCCAGTACCTTTTACCTGAGCATAATCACGAACACGACGCAATAACCGATTGGCAATACGGGGTGTTCCGCGGGCACGGCGTGCGACCTCACGTGAACCTTCTTGAGTAATTGGTACATCCATGAGACTGGCTGAGCGCGTTACAATATGTGTCAGGTCTTCTACTGAATAAAATTCCAGACGCTGTACGATACCAAAACGGTCACGCAGGGGCGAAGTCAGTAATCCGGCACGAGTAGTGGCAGCAACCAGTGTAAAAGGCGGCAGGTCCAGCTTGATTGAACGGGCAGCTGGTCCTTCGCCAATCATGATATCCAGTTGATAATCTTCCATCGCCGGATACAGAATCTCTTCAATTACCGGAGAAAGTCGATGAATCTCATCGATAAACAGTACATCACCTTCTTCGAGGTTGGTCAGCATTGCTGCCAGATCACCCGCGCGTTCCAGTACCGGCCCTGACGTGGATTTGAGATTTCCACCCATTTCCCGGGCAATAATATTAGCTAGGGTAGTTTTACCCAATCCCGGCGGGCCAAAGATTAAGGTATGGTCTAGTGCTTCACCACGACCACGCGCCGCACCGATAAAGATTTCCATTTGCTCACGTACTACCGGCTGACCAATATAGTCATCCAGTGAGGTTGGGCGGATGGCACGATCAAAATGATCTTCTGGTTTTTCTGAACCACTAATAAGTCGGTCTTGCATGAGCTCGTTATCTACTTAATTTATTTCATCATTGACTTAAGTGCAGCACGGATCAAATCGGCTGATTCACTGAAGTCACCTTTTACTGCAGCTACAGCTTTTTGTGCTTCTTGCGGTTTATAGCCCAGTGACTGCAGAGCGGCTTCTGCTTCGGCAATCGGAGAGTTGGCAATGAACTGGATTTGCGGCAGGGCAGTGCTACTGGTAGTTGCTGCTTGTGCCAGTGTTTTGAAACGGTCACGCAATTCAATCATTAAACGCTCGGCAGTCTTCTTGCCAACACCAGGGATTTTAACCAGTGTGTTCAGGTCATCATGTTCAATCGTATGCACCAGCAGTTCTACACTTAAGGTAGAAAGAATACCAAGAGCCATTTTCGGACCAACACCATTAACTTTGAGTAAGGTACGGAAAATGGTTTTTTCCTGAGCATTACTAAAACCGTAAAGTTGTTGAGCATCTTCACGTACTACCAGATGAGTCCACAATGTAACTTTCTGGCCTTTTTGTAATTGGCAAAATGTAGAAAGCGGGGTGTCAATTTCATAACCTACACCGTTAACATTTAAAAGTACGGTAGGAGCTTCCAGTGCAAATACTTCACCAATTAAACAACCGATCATTTTGAGTTTATATTCCTGAATTAAAGAAAAGTAGTGCGGCGACCCTGTAAGGCTTGGGCCAGTTCATATGCCTGATGGTCTGAAAACTTACTGATAATATCCAGTACCTGCATAATATTCTGGTAATGATCAGTCTGAAAATTGGCCCCAAACTCCTGCAAAATTGTCATCAGACGCCGTTCTTTAAAGCTTAAAGACTTTTGTGGCAATGTTAAAGGAACAAAAGCATCCAGAATGTGCTGCAAGCTCATATGCGCGATAATTTCTAGATCTGATTTCTGCCGGTGCTCAAAAATCTTGTTTCGGGCCATATTCTTGGCAGTTTCTATACCTTCACAAATATCTTTGGGGCAATACTGCAACAAGCTGCCTTTAAGCTGGCCAGTTAAAATTTCAAAATGATGGCGTGCAAAAGCAGAAGTTACTTCGTCTACCAGACGTTTCATGGCCCGACCACGTAAGGCCGCGATTTTTTGCTGCCAGGTGGTATTCTCAAAATTCAGTTCTTCTGGCTGACCATAATCTGCAATCAGATTCAGGAAAATCGGCTCGACTTCTTCATAACTCAGCATATTTAAAATAATGCCATCTTCCAGGTCGATCAGGGCGTAACAGATATCGTCCGCCGCTTCAAGTAGATAAGTAAGTGGATGGCGGCAATAATGATAATCACCGAGCTGAATCAGTCCAAGCTGTTCGGCAATCTGCTTTAAAATTTCTTTTTCAGACTGATAGCAGCCGAACTTGGCCCGTTGGTGTGATGGCTGGTCATCAATGCGTTTAGACAGCCAGGGATATTTTAAATAGGCACCCAAAGTCGCATAAGTCAGGCGCATTCCACCATCATTCGGATGATAATCAATTCGGGTGAGCAGACGCAGTCCCTGTGCATTACCTTCAAACTGACGGACGTCGGCTTCCTGCTCAGGAGTTAATTCTCTCAGCAAATCATTATGGGATGCGTCATCAAACCATTCCCGAATCGCATATTCACCTGCATGTCCAAAGGGCGGGTTACCAATATCATGGGCCAGACACGCAGCCTGAATAATGGCTCCTACATCTGCTGGGGAAATCCATACCGGTAACTCATCCTTGATTTTTTCAGCTGCAAGCATACCCATTGAACGGCCAATACATGATACCTCCAGTGAGTGGGTCAGACGAGTATGGATACCATCATGCTGGGTAAGCGGGTGCACTTGGGTCTTGCGGTTTAACTGTCTAAAGCTTTGCGAAAAAATAATGCGGTCATAATCTTTATGAAAAGGGCTACGGGCCAGTTCTGAAGTACTCTTTTTACTTCCCAGACGCACCGCCGAGAGAAGCTCTAACCAACGCATTTGTTCCATTTATGATTATTCAGTTGATTCAAAACCTGATCATGCCAAAAAATCCTATAATTCGCCAGCCAGAAGCGACAGTAATTGTCGGGCTTGGCTTAGATGTTTTATATTCAGCCGAGCTTGGCCTTTTGGCTGGCAGACAGAACAGTCATTTAAAACTGCGTTTAACTTAAGTCTCTAAAGTATTCATAAAAGCAGTACCCTAATAAATTTCCTAAATATCGCCTCTAATGCCAGATTAGACATCAGAAATAGCTGAAAATTACAGTAAATTTTTATATTTTTAACTCTGGAATAGTTTGAAAATTATACAATATTTAGAAATTACATGAAGTAAGAATATTTATTTTTAATCTGTGAATAGTATGCCTGAACACCGAGATGATAAGAGCTAGGCGAAGGTTAAGCTCTTATTTTTTTAAAATAAAGCGTAGGAAAATGAGCTTTTCATGGCTTTATCACTAGCCCCAAATAGGCTTTCACAGTAGAATATGCGCTCTCTTCAAGTCACATTGCGGCATGGTCGCTCAGGCCTGCCCGTGGAGCCAAAATCAGCATGTTTATCGTGGCCGGTGCACCAGCACATTCTTCTTTCAAGAAAACTCAACTATTATCACGTTTAGCGTCAATTAGTTCTGTTCAATCTTTTGACAGCCAGTGGGTTTATCTGTTTGATCAAGCGCTCAGCGAGCAGCAGCATCAATCTGCTTTGCAACTTCTGAATGATGGTGAAATCTTTGAATTGCGCCAAGTTTCAGATGATGAAATACAAATTCTGGTAACACCACGCGTGGGAACCATTTCGCCATGGTCATCTAAAGCGACTGATATTTTCAAGAACTGTAATGTGCCGGTACATCGTCTGGAACGCGGTATTCTTTATACTTTAAAAGGAATTCCTGAGGTTTCTGCTGATGTGAAACTGGCTCTGCATGACCGTATGACCGAAAGTGTATTTGCTCAGATTGAAGATGCACAGGCGCTATTTAATGAGACTGCACCAAAACCTTTAAATTCAATTGATATTTTAGGGCAAGGTAAAGAGGCACTGGTTAAAGCCAATAATGAGTTTGGTTTTGCCCTGTCTGATGAAGAGATTAATTATCTGACCCAAGCTTTTACTAATATGGGCCGTAATCCGAATGATATTGAGCTGATGATGTTTGCTCAGGCCAACTCTGAACATTGCCGTCATAAAATCTTTGGATCAGAATGGACAGTAGATGGTGAAAAACAGCCATTATCCTTGTTTCAGATGATCAAAAATACTTATAAAGAATCTCCAACCGATGTTCTGTCTGCTTATAAAGATAATGCCTCTGTAATTGTAGGCTATGACACACAACGTTTTTATCCAAAACAGGATGAAAGTGGTCATTATGTGTATAAATATAAAAGTCAGGCTGCCCATATTTTAATGAAGGTAGAAACCCATAATCACCCAACAGCGATTTCTCCATTTGCCGGTGCAGCCACAGGCTCAGGTGGCGAAATCCGTGATGAAGGTGCAACAGGCCGTGGAGGTAAGCCAAAAGCAGGTTTAACCGGCTTTACTGTGTCTAATCTCAATATCCCTGGCTTTGAACAGCCTTGGGAAGAAAATTATGGTAAGCCATCTCGTATGGCTGCTCCGTTGCAGATCATGATTGAAGGCCCGCTGGGTGGTGCTGCATTTAATAATGAGTTCGGTCGTCCTGCATTAAATGGCTATTTCCGTACTTTTGAGCAAAATGTAAACGGTGAAGTTAAAGGATTTCATAAACCCATCATGATTGCTGGCGGTTATGGCAATATTCGTCCTGACCATGTTGAAAAAGATGCGATTCAACCGGGTGACCTGCTGATTGTACTCGGTGGGCCAGCTATGTTGATCGGTTTAGGTGGTGGTGCAGCATCTTCTGTTGACAGTGGTACGATGGGAGAAAATCTTGATTTTGCTTCGGTACAGCGTGAAAACCCTGAAATGGAACGCCGTTGTCAGGAAGTGATTGATACCTGCTGGCGTCTGGAAGATTTCAACCCGATTGTTTCTATTCATGACGTTGGCGCGGGTGGTTTATCTAATGCCATGCCTGAATTGGTCAATGACCATGAACTGGGGGCTGTACTTAATCTGCGCAAGATTCCTTCGCTTGAGTCAGGTATGTCGCCAATGGAAATCTGGTCGAATGAAGCTCAGGAGCGTTATGTACTGGCAATCCGTCCAGAATCTCTGCAGCAATTTGAAGAAATCTGTGCTCGTGAACGCTGTCCATTTGCTGTACTGGGTGAAGCAACGGAGGCACGTCATCTTACGGTTGAAGACCCGCTATTTGCGAACAAACCGGTAGATATGCCGATGCAGGTTATGCTGGGCGGCACACCACGCATGCAGCGTTCTTATGAGACAGCGCCTCGTCAGGGTAATGATTTTGATGCCTCAAAAGTTGATTTAAACGATGCAATTTTCCGTGTTTTGAAAAATCCGACAGTTGCTTCAAAATCTTTCCTCATCACCATTGGTGACCGCTCAATTACCGGTATGGTTGCGCGTGACCAGATGGTAGGGCCTTGGCAGGTTCCTGTCGCTGATGCAGCAGTAACTACGACCAGCCTGCAAGGCTATACGGGTGAAGCAATGGCAATGGGAGAGCGTCCTCCTGTAGCTTTACTGAATCCGGCAGCATCAGCACGTCTGGCAGTAGCAGAAGCAATTACCAACATTGCTTGTGCCAATATTGAACAGATTAGTGATATCAAGCTTTCTGCCAACTGGATGGCTGCAGCAGGCCAAAAAGGTGAAGATCAGGCCCTGTTTGAAGGTGTAAAAGCGATCGGTATGGAAATGTGCCCAGCCTTAGGAATTGCAATTCCAGTTGGTAAAGATTCACTTTCCATGCGTACCACTTGGAATGATAATGGTGAAGATAAAGCTGTAACTTCTCCAATGACCGGTGTGATTACAGCATTTGCACCTGTTGGTGATGTGCGTAAAACCATGACGCCCGAGCTGAAGAAACTTAAAGATTCAGTACTGGTACGTATTGATCTGTCTAAAGGCCAGTTCCGTCTGGGTGGTTCTATTTTGGCACAGGTTTATAAAGCAATCGGTACAGTTACACCAGATGTAGATAACTTTGATGAGTTTAAAGCGTTTTTTGCATTGATTCAGGATTGGAACAATCGTGGCCTGATTCAGGCATATCATGACATCGGTGATGGTGGCCTGCTGGCAACTGTCACAGAAATGATGTTCGCCTCACGTCTGGGTGTTGCACTAGAAGAGCAGTCAGTTGAAAGTCTGTTTGCAGAAGAAATTGGTGCAGTATTACAACTTAAGGCCACTGATTGGGAAGCATTGCAGGCAGAAATTTCCGAGTCTCTACTTAAAGATGCTATCAGCCTGATTGGTTCGGTAAATACGACCGATACTTTAAATGTAAATGGTTTAACGCTGGCACGTTCTGACTTGCAGCAGGCCTGGTCGGAGGTTTCTCATCAGATTCAACGTTTACGTGATAATGTTGAAACGGCAGATCAGGAATATTCACTGATTACCAATGCTGACCATCAAGGTATTATTGCTAAACCAACCTTTGACTTAAATGAGCCAATTGAAGCACCATTTATCAATACGCGCCGTCCAAATATGGCAATTCTGCGTGAACAGGGTGTAAACGGACATGTTGAAATGGCCGCGGCATTTGATAAAGTGGGTTTCAACAGTATCGATGTGCATATGAGTGACCTTTTAGCTGGTCGCGTAAGTCTGGATGAATTCGAAGGTCTGGTAACCTGTGGTGGTTTCTCTTATGGTGATGTGCTTGGAGCAGGTGGAGGCTGGGCAAAATCAGTCCTGTTTAATACCAAGTTGCGTGACCAGTTCGAGCAGTTTTTCCATCGTGAAGAAACATTCTCTTTAGGGATCTGTAATGGTTGTCAAATGTTGTCACAGTTGGCGCCGTTGATACCTGGCGCAGAAAACTGGCCACGTTTTCACCGTAATACTTCTGAAGTATTTGAAGCCCGTACTGTAAACGTACGAGTAGAAAAATCAAATTCTGTAGTGTTAGAAGGAATGGAAGGTTCTATTCTGCCAATAGCCGTTGCACATGGTGAAGGTCGTGCAGTAATTTCTGATAACAGCTTGAGTAGTCTGAATGCTAATGGTCAAATTGCTCTGCGTTATGTCGATAGCCATGGCAACCCGACCCAGCAGTATCCTCTTAACCCGAACGGTTCTCCAGAAGCAGTGACTGGTGTAACCTCTAGAGATGGACGCGCGACTATTATGATGCCACATCCAGAGCGTACTTTCCGTGCGATCCAGCATTCATGGAAACCGGAAGAGTGGAAGGAAGATGGAGCATGGTTACGCATGTTCCGTAATGCTCGCAAGTTTATCGGTTAATTATACACATATAAAAAAGCCACCTCAGGTGGCTTTTTTTTATAAAAAAACTTTTGACTATTTATCCTCAGATGCCTTGGTATAGGGCTCAAGCTCATAAGCCTTTTCAACTTGTGGATGACGTTTCTTGTCGGTACTCACTTTTTTGGTCCAGAGTTCATCTTCAGATTTCTGTAACTGATCATTCATCTCCTGAGGCACAACATTTCTAAACAGATCACTTTTACCTTCAACGACGTCAGCAATAACCTGATAAACTATTTCAGGATCAAACTGTTCATGAGGAAAGGCCATTTGAGAGTAATCAAAGATCCACTCTTCAGGGTTGTTTCCCCAAGTTTTCCAGTCTTCAAACATCCGGTCATTGAAGCCTGTGAAAAAAGGTCCCGGATTTACAGTTGCAACCTGTACGCCAAATTCTTGCAGTTCACCATCCAGTGCTTTGGCAAATGCTTCAATCGCATGTTTGGAGGCTGAATAAGCTCCAATCAGGGGCCCGGCAGAAAGTCCGGCAACACTTGAAATGAAAATAATTTTTCCGCTATGTTTATCTACCATTTTACGAGCGAACTCTTGTGTTAACAGCATTGTGCCGAAAACGTTCACTTCAAATTGTTCACGCAAATTTTTCTCAGGTATATCGACCAAAGAGCCGGCTTTTGAAATCCCTGCATTATTAACCAAGACATCAATGTCCCAAGCTGCAGCTTTTTCACGATCTTTTGGATCCGCAATATCAAGCTTTTCAAAGCGAATATTATCAAGTCCCTGAGCCTTAGCTTCCTGTTCCAGACTAAAAATCTGTGCTGCAATCTCGACACCTGCAATCACTTGATAATTCTTTGCCAAGAGAAATGCTGCGCCTTTACCAAAGCCAGTGCCCGCACCTGTAATTAGTACTGTTGCCATAAAATAATCCTGAGATTGTCATGAATTTTTTTACTATTCGGTAATTTATTCAGCTTGCCTAGTGACAATAACGTTGGCTATACGATATTAAAGATAGAGATAACAAAAAGGAGGTTCTATGTTAAAGCTGATTTACTTCGTTCCTGATGAGTATCTGGATTCTACCAAACAAGCAATCTTTGCCGCCGGAGCAGGAGGAATAGGAGATTATGAACATTGTGTATGGCAGGTAAAGGGAATTGGGCAGTTTAGACCAATGCAAGGAGCGGACCCACATATTGGTCAGGTCGGAAAAATTGAACAAGTAGAGGAATGGCGGGTAGAATCAATTGTACCTGAAGAAAAAGCTGCTGCTGTTGCTCGGGCGCTAAAGAACAGCCATCCTTATGAAGAACCAGCATTCGAGTTTATTCAACTTCTCAACATACAATAGCAGAGCTGTTTTCAGCATCTTTTATGAACAAGCTAAAGCTGTAATAGGCGATTGAAGCAGGTTTTATTTTAAGAAAAATTTCCTTTTAAAATCTATTACCTTAGCCTACTTACCGCTCTATACAAAATAACTTGTTTATACTTGTCTGCTTACTTTTATTAATAAAGTAAGCAGAAGCAAGAAAACCTATTTTACTTACTTGTACTCGATGACGCTCATGAAAACTTTTTAAACTTTTTGTATAAAAAGTTTGCGATCAAAACGGTACTGTGGAAAGAATACACCATCTTTGGCCCGTTCACCTGCAGCAATCACCATGATTGGATATTGCTGGTCATTTAGTTCCAAAATCTGGCGTACCATCGGCTCATCAAAACCTTCCATCATGCAACTGTCAAAACTGTAGGCACGTAAAGCCAGTACCAGATTTTCACATGCCAGCGCTGTGGTCTTGCTTGCCCAGAGTTTGGCATCTGCAGGACTAAATGCAGAGACTGGCATCTGCTTATCCAGACTGCGCGCCACTTTAAAAGCAACTTTCTTAAAGTTGCCAAAAGCATTCAAATAGCCCGTTTTATAGTTATACGGAATATACTTGTAGTATTTCTTGATTGCTGGCGGCGCTTCTGGAAAAGGAAATTCATTGACATTACGTTTTGCCATTTCATCAATGCGGTCTGTACGTGCAACACAGACAATCAGTTCAGATGCAGTTTTGGCAGCGAGCTGGCTCATACAGGCTTTTATCAGCTGCTGTTTTTTATCAGGATCTTGAACTACGTAAAAAGTCCATGGTTGCAGGTTGGATGAATTGGGTGCCAGTAAGGCTAAATCCAGACATGCATCCAGCACATCTTCTGGAATGGGCTTGTCAGTAAACTTGCGTACTGAACGGCGACTTTCTACAACTTTTTTGAACTGCTCAACGTTAATATCCTGAGGTGCAGGTTCATAGTAACGTTTCTTTTCTGGCTGTTCACTGTCTTGGGTATAATTTTCAGTATTTGGCATAATTAAACAGTTCAATTCAATAGGAAGATTTAGAGAAAATCCTCAGAGGCAGAGGAGTATAGACAACAAAAAATCTGGACACATCTCAGGTATCCAGATTTGAGCATAAAACTTAATTGAACTGTGTAAAGTCAGGTTTACGTTTTTGCATAAAAGCCTGTACAGCTTCCATCATTTCAGGAGATTTAACGCGCTGCATAAAAATTTCAGCTTCTTCATCAATGCACTCAATAATATTAGCTAAATCTTTTTTCATTAGCGCTTTAGTCTGTTTAATGGAGGCAAGCGGTAACTGAGTTAGATATTCGGCAGCTTTGTGAGCATAATCATAAACATCATTTTCAATAATCAAGTTAATAATTTTGGCATCTTCATAGATGTCATCCTTAATCACACGATTGACCAAGCCTACCTGTTCGGCAGTTTTTGCTGTGAATTTTTTAGCACTAAACAGCAGTTCAGCAGCACGATGGTAGCCTGCCTGCTTAACAAGAAGCTGACTTGCTGCACCTTCTGGAGAAAGACCTAAACTTACAAATGGAATCTGGAAAATAGCATCATCATCACTGTAGACCAGATCGGCATGCAACAGTATAGTTACTCCTATACCAATAGCTACCCCCTTAACCGCTACAATTAAAGGCTTTGAAAATTTTGTTGCTGATTTAAGCAAGACAAAAGGGGGCATATTGCCTGCTTTATCCTGTAAAGGCTGCTGGGTAAACTGCATGAAATCTTTCATGTCATTTCCTGCAGTAAAGTCATCATTTAAGCCACGAAGTATTACTACCCGTACATCACTAGAAATATCTGCTTCATCAAGTGCCTGAGCAATCCATAAATAAAGCTCACCATATAAGGCATTCTTGGCTTCAGGCCGGTCAATAGCCAGCGTAAGAATTCCGTGAGCCAGTTTTGCTTTTAAATGTTGATGTGGTTGTTGTATACAGCTTAATGTCATCGTACTATCCATGCTTTAAATCATGATTTTATTATGGCTTATTATGTCGCATATCTTTTTTGAAAATGCAACTGATGAGTCATTAAAGCTCAGAACTTATGTCATATACTTTTGATTATCTTGTCTTCATCGGGCGTTTTCAGCCTTTTCATTATGCACATTTGCAGACGGTACAGGTTGCCTTAAGTCAAAGTCAGTATGTGATTCTGGCTTTGGGTTCAGCTCAAAATGAACGGAATCTCAAAAATCCATTCACAGCTTCTGAACGTGAAGAGATGATTTTGTCCAACTTTTCACCAGAAGATCAGAAGCGAATTATTTTTGTTCATGTCATTGATGTCTACAATGATGAAAAATGGGTAAAGCAGGTTAAAGCTTTAGTTAATCAGGTGGTTCAAACTGGCTCTAAAATTGGTCTGATCGGCCATTTTAAAGATGCATCATCATATTATCTGAAACTATTTCCAGAATGGACGATGGTTGAACTGGAGAGTCTGGAAGGTGCCATTTCTGCGACGCCACTGCGCGAAGCCTATTATCAGGGTATAATTAAAACAGAAGCTTTACCGGCGGGTTCACAAAATTTTTTGAAGAATTTCCAGCATGGTCTGGTGTACCGTCAGCTACAGCAAAAATATAAAGAGCAGGACTATAGCAATATACAGTAATGAAGATTAAAACCTTTAAATAATTTAGCAATATTAGAGAGTTTATATGTCGAACCGGTTAAACTTGAAAACACACCTGTAGTCTGCTTCACACCTTTCTTAAAGAAATCAAGCAAGACTAAAGACCACAGATCTATAAAAATGCCGGCTAAAGTGCCGGCTTGCTATTAGAGTTTTTATGGTTTATTCCACTTCACTCATTGTGCGGATATCATCTAATACTTGAGCAGCATGACCAGCTGCGGTGACTTTACGGTAACTCTTCATTAGCTGGTTGTTATGGAACAGGAAGGTAGAACGCTCGATACCCATAACTTTTTTGCCATACATATTTTTTTCTTTAATGACATCAAAATGTTTGCACAGGATTTCATCTGCATCACTGACTAGTTCAATTTGCAGTTCCTGCTTATTGGTAAAATTCTGGTGAGATTTGACTGAATCACGAGAGATACCCACGACAGTAGCGCCCATAGCATCAAACTGATCTTTTAATTCAGTAAACTCAAGGGCCTGAGTAGTACAGCCGGGTGTAGAATCTTTAGGATAGAAATAGAGAACCAACCATGCAGATGGCACTTCAGATAAGTTGATCTCACCATTTGCGGTTGGGAATACGTGGTCAGGTAATTTAATATCTTCAGTACTCATGGTTTTCTCCAAAAACTAGCCACGAATGTGGCTAGCAAAATAATAAGGCAATTATTTTTTTGCCTGCGCTGATTTCATGGCTTCTTGGGTCAGGTTTTGCAGTTTTGAAGTTAACTGTGGACCGAAGCATGCTTGTAAATCACTATTTTGTTTTTGAACAAAAGCTAAACTGCTTGGGCTTTTCTTCTGGTTAATTGTGCTCTGGATTTCCCATTTTTGAGCATTGGTCAATTTACCATCTGCTTCTACAGCACAGGTACAGTATTTGCTTACTTCAGCAGCAGAGAGTTTCTTGCTTTTACCTGTTTCTGTTTTACAAACATTGATTAGGGCAGATTTAACATTTGTGCTTTTATAAGCCTGCTGAAGAGGATTTGCTTCTGCAGCATGGGTATTTACTGTTAACAGAGTAGCTGCTGAGAACAGGGAGGAAAGGAAAAGTTTTGATGCTAAGTTCTTCATAAATTGTACCTGGTGATTACGGTATATAACGTGTAGGGTCTTCAATACCTGCTTCTTGGAAACCTTGTTTACGAAGTCGGCAGCTATCACATTGTCCACAAGCACGTCCTTGGTCATCTGCCTGATAGCAGGAAACCGTCTGGCTATAGTCTACGCCATGTTCAATGCCCAAACGTATAATATTCGCTTTAGATAAATGTAACAGGGGTGTTTCAAATTTTAAAGGTTTGCCTTCTACTCCCACTTTAGTGGCCAAGCGCGCCATATTGGCAAATGCTTCAATAAACTCAGGACGACAATCCGGATAACCTGAATAATCTACGGCATTAATCCCGATTACTATAGCCTCTGCATCAAATACTTCTGCAGCTGCCAAGGCATAAGACAAGAAGATGGTGTTACGGGCAGGAACATAAGTTACGGGTATGCCTGACTGTTCCTGTACAGGGACATCAATATTATGATCTGTCAGTGCCGAACCACCCAGATTACCCAGATCAATATTGATCACTCGATGTTCCACACCCGCACGTTGCGTTAAAGCTTTTGCTGCATCCAGCTCGGTCGTTGAACGCTGACCATATCGAAAACTGAGTGCGATACATTCATAGCGTGCCTGTGCCCAAGCCAGACATGTGGTTGAGTCTAAACCGCCAGATAACAGGACAATGGCACGAGGGCGCATAAGCTGATTCTCCAAAAAAATACTTTACAAAAAATTAACGACCAGTTTCATCATTCCATAACAACTTGTGCAGCTGTAACTGGAAACGAACAGGGAGATGGTCTTCTAAAATCCACTGAGCCAAATCACGTGCCAGTGGCGGTAAACGAACCGCACCTTTTTCGACCGCAAATGCAGGCGAAAACCAAACTGTACTCACTTTGTCTTGAAGTTGGTACTGTTCAAGTTGTTGTTTTGACCATTCATAATCTTCACGATTGCATATTACGAACTTGATTTGATCATGTGCAGTTAAATGATCGAGATTAGCAAGCAAATTCCGTGCAACTTCACCTGAATTTGGTGTTTTTAAATCTAAAACTTTAGAAATACGTGAATCCACTTTGGACACATCTAAAGCGCCACTGGTTTCAAGTGAAACCTGACATCCTAAATCTGCAAGTCGCTGCATCAGGGGTAGGGCATTTGGTTGTGCCAGTGGTTCACCACCGGTCACACAGACATAAGGGGTTTTAAAATCTAGCGTGGTCTGGATAATATCGTCCAGAGACTGACGCTCACCGCCTTCAAAGGAATAGGTGGTATCACAATAGCTACAACGTAATGGACAACCGGTTAAACGGATAAATACCGTTGGCAGTCCTGCGGCATTGGCTTCACCTTGCAATGAATAGAAAATCTCCGTAATGCGTAAACCCGCAGACGGATCAGAGACAGGAATTGCGGAAGATCGAAGCGTATTCATAACAAAACTAACCAATGAGAAATAAATAACCGGATATAAAAATAAAAATCCCTACGATTATTACTAATCGTAGAGACGAGGAGCAGTTGAAGCTCCGAGGAACACAAATGTGTCCTCTAAGTTAAGACATCTTAGTCTTCACGTAATAGATCGTTCAGACTTGTTTTAGAACGAGTTTGTGCATCAACTTTTTTCACGATGATGGCAGCATACAGGCTGTAAGTGCCACACTTAGAAGGGAGGCTACCAGCAACAACGACTGAACCTGCTGGTACACGGCCGTAGTGGATTTCGCCAGTGGTACGGTCATAAATCTTGGTCGATTGACCAATGAATACACCCATTGAAATTACAGAACCTTCTTCAACGATTACGCCTTCAACGATTTCAGAACGTGCACCGATAAAGCAGTTATCTTCAATAATGGTTGGATTCGCTTGCAGTGGTTCAAGCACACCACCAATCCCTACACCACCTGACAAGTGAACATTTTTACCAATTTGCGCACATGAACCGACAGTTGCCCAGGTATCAACCATCGTGCCTTCATCTACATAAGCACCGATGTTGACATAAGAAGGCATCAAGATCACGCCTTTGGCCTGGAAAGAACCTTTACGTGCGACAGCAGGTGGTACGACACGTACACCAGCAGCCTTAAATTGTTCTTCAGTCCAACCTGAGAATTTAGTCTCTACTTTGTCATAGAAACGAAGATCACAAGCTTCCATTGGTTTGTTGTCGTTCAATTTAAATGATAACAATACCGCTTTTTTAATCCATTGATGAACAACCCATTCACCATCGATTTTTTCAGCAACACGTAAAGTACCATTGTCTAGACCAGCAATTACTTCCTCAACTGCTTGACGGATTTCAGCAGAGCAATCTGCAGCTGTAAAATTCGCACGGTCTTCAAACGCTTGTTCAATGATTGTTGAAAGCTGCGACATGATCTTCCTTCCAGAAAAAAATTTTCTAGATTTTACACTATATTGCAGGAAAAATAGTTGAAAGCACTAAAAATAGATGAAAAATAACCAAAAGTGTAGAAAGCGTGAAATTATTAAAGTGATAAGTGTACTTTTTCATTATGTTGAAATGTAGGAGAAGTGTTAGAAAAATCCAGGTTATCAACAAGAAAAATTAATTTGTATCAAAAAATAACAAAAGATCAGCAAAACGTGAATAAAAAATATTTTTTAAGTCCTTTATATTGAGCTCATCACGAATAACTAATGATCAAAATAAGTTCTTTTGAGGAGAGAAATAATGAAATCTTTACATAAAATTTTAGCAGTTTCTATTTTGGCTGCAGCAGCTGGTTCTGCTATGGCTGCTGATGAAACGATCGTAACAGATGAAGGTGTAGCATCTTTCTCTTTCTTTAAACCTGCAGCTGTTCGTGCTGAAGTCGGTACTACCGGTTATGGTGGTGCAATTTCCTGGAGTGCTAACCCATATGTAGGTGTCACTTTAGGTTATAACGGCGGTGACATTTCCTGGTCTGATGATCTATCTATTAATGGGACTAAATATGACCTGGATATGGACAATAACCTGACCTATTTAAATGCTGAAATCCGTCCATGGGCAAATTGGTTTTATATGGCGGCTGGGGTAGGTTATATTGATAATGATTATGGTCTAGAACGTCGTCCAGGTACTAATGCTTCATTTACAGTAGGTGGAGAACGCTTTAGCAATCCAACTGGTGCCGATGTTCGTATTAGTGGTGATTTATCCTACAAGAACAACATTGCTCCTTATGTAGGTATCGGTTTTTCTCCCGCGATTACTAATCGTTGGGGAGTATTTGGTGAAATTGGTGCCTACTATAATGGAAATCCAACTGCAAATTTAACTGCTAATCCAGAAGCTTTAATAGCAGTAGGCCCAGGAAGCGAAGGTAACAGTTTAGAAGATGCTCTTGCTCAAGAAGAACGTGATATTCGTAACGACAATAAATACGAATGGTTACCAGTAGCGAAACTAGGTGTGAGCTTCCGCTTCTAATCCAGTCAGCAATAAAAAAACGGACTAAGGTCCGTTTTTTTATTGCTTTTATAATTATTCAATCAAATTTAAAAATTGCTTAAAAACTTACTCTTCTGGATAGGCCACTTTCTTGAGTGCTTTTATGTCAGCTTCAGGTGAACACAACGAAATAAACTCGTAACCATAACCACGTAACAAATGTCCCTTACGAACTGCTAACCAAGTGGTATTTAAACCAAAAATATCAGTTTGAATCTGTTTCAAGCGATAGTCGCGCTCTGCATCATAAGCGACATTATTAACAATGCCTACCCCCATACCGAGTTCTACATAAGTTTTAATAACATCTGCATCAAGTGCAGACATTACTATATCAACTTCAATATTGGCTGCTTCAAAAGCCTTGTCAATTTTAGAGCGTCCAGTAAAACCGCCATGATAAGTAATGATTGGATAGTTAGCCAGATCTTCTAGACGAATATTTTCCAGTTGGGTTAAAGGATGATGCTGTGGAGTAATAATGCTGTGTTCCCATGTATAATATGGAACACTGGCCAGATTTTCTTCTGTTGTCAATGATTCTGTAGCAATACCAATATCAGCTTCCCCCTGTAAGAGCATTTCTGAAATCTCTACCGGACTGGCTTGTTGCAGGATGAGATGAACTTTGGGAAAAGCTTTTTTAAACTGGTTAACAATTGGTGGGAGAACATAACGCGCTTGGGTATGAGTGGTAGCAATGGTAAGTGTACCTTCATCAACTTTGTTGAAATCATCAGCCAACCGCTTGATATTTTCTGCATCGACCAGCATACGTTCAACAATATTTAAAAGAGATTGGCCAGGTTCTGTCAGGCCTAGCAGACGCTTACCTTTACGAATAAAAAGCTGTACCCCCAGTTCATCTTCAAGATCTTTAATATGTTTGCTAACACCTGACTGTGATGTATAGAGTGCCGCTGAGGCTTCAGTCAGGTTAAAATTCTGTCTTACCGTTTCCCGAATAATTCTAAGTTGCTGAAAGTTCATCTGGATTACCTCAAAAAAGAGTGGGGCATATACAGCCCCTTTATTATATTTACGCGACCTGATCTTCAAACAGGTGTAGGGCAGAAGCACTGATCCATACATTCTGCTGTGCCCTGAACTGATGCTGTTTTACTTCTTCTGGTGAAAGCGTGATTTCAATCAGATTACCATTGCGGTCCTGCAATTCTGCTACAACATTACCAGCAATCCAGATTTCACGCAGAAATGTTGCCTGAATCGTATTATCTTGCGGTTGAGCGTGAATACGTAATTCATCAGGACGGGCAAACGCAACAACTTTTCCCTGCGCAATTTCTACACTATGAGGGAGCTGGATACGGTCTTGTCCAATCTGGATAATGCCTTGCTGATATTGCCCTTCAAAACGGTTGGCCTGACCCAAGAAGTCAAATACGAATGGCGTAGCTGGTTTCTCATAGACTTCCCGAGGTGAACCAATCTGTTCAATATTACCTTTATTCATCACCACGATTTGATCAGCAACTTCAAGCGCTTCTTCCTGATCATGGGTAACAAAGATGGAAGTGATATGAAGTTCGTCATGTAAAGTTCGTAACCAGCGACGTAACTCTTTACGAACTTTCGCGTCAAGCGCACCGAAAGGCTCATCTAGTAATAAAACTCGCGGTTCTACTGCAAGCGCACGCGCTAAAGCAATACGCTGACGTTGTCCACCTGAAAGTTGGGCTGGATAACGATCTGCCAGAAATCCTAATTGCACCAGATCTAACAGGCGGGTTACCCGTTTTTTAATTTCAGCTTCCGATGGTCGAGTACTGCGGGGACGTACACGCAAGCCAAAAGCAATATTGTCAAATACGCTCATATGTCTAAATAGCGCATAATGCTGAAATACAAAACCTACCTGACGTTCACGAACATGTACATCAGTCGCATCGCTACCTTCTAGCAGAACCTGTCCGCCGTCTGCCGATTCAAGACCGGCAATAATCCGGAGTAAAGTCGTTTTACCACAACCTGAAGGGCCAAGCAGGGCAACCAGTTGACCTTCAGGAAAATCGAGTGAAATATTTTTTAGTGCATGGAATGCACCAAAGTGTTTTTCAATATTTTTAACTTGAATACTCATGGGGGCATTCCTTAAGAAGAGGCTGAATCATCATTACGCTTAGCTTGTTTTTCCTGCCCGAGTTCTACCCAGGTTTTCAGGATTAATGTCACAATTGCCAGTAATGCCAGTAGTGATGACACAGCAAAAGCGGCACTGAAGGTATATTCGTTATAAAGAATTTCGACATGCAGGGGTAATGTATTGGTTTCCCCACGGATGTGACCAGATACAACTGAAACTGCGCCAAATTCACCCATAGCTCGTGCATTACATAAAATTACGCCATAAAGCAGACCCCATTTAATATTGGGTAAAGTCACTTTCCAGAAGGTCTGCCAGCCAGACGCACCCAGTACAATTGCAGCTTCTTCCTCTTCATTACCTTGTGATTCCATTAATGGGATCAGTTCACGTGCTACAAATGGCACAGTAATAAATATTGTGGCTAAAACAATCGCAGGAGTGGCATACAAAATTTTAATATCGTTATCTATCAGCCATTCTCCCAGCCAGCCTTGAGATCCAAAAATTAGGACCAGCATCATACCGGCAATAACAGGCGAAACCGAAAAGGGCAGATCAATAATGGTGGTCAGAATAGACTTGCCTCTAAAGTTAAATTTGGCTACACACCATGCAGCAGCTACGCCAAAGACTACATTAAGAGGTACTGCAATCGCTGCTGTCAATAAAGTCAGTTTGACTGCAGATAAAGTATCCGGATGGACCAGCGCCTGAAAGTAAACTCCGACACCCTGCTTAAAAGCTTCAACGAATACCAGAATAAGAGGAAGAACCAGACAGCTTAGAAAAAATAGCAGACCGATAGTGAGTAATAGATAGCGTACCCAAGCTGCTTCCCTGGTCGCATCGCGTGACTGCAGTTTTTCTGCCAGTGCATTACTATTGGTGGTTAAACTCATCTTGCAGTTCTCCCGGTACGACGGCTGGCCCAGGCCTGCAACAGATTAATCAAAAATAAAATCGCAAATGAAATTAAGAGCATAACCACAGCAATAGTGGTCGCAGCCGCATAATCATACTCTTCCAGCCGTGAAATAATCATAAGGGGAGCAATCTCGGTTTCAAAAGGCTGATTGCCTGCAATAAAAATTACAGAGCCGTATTCGCCCACTCCCCGAGCAAAAGCAAGTGCAAAACCGGTTAAAAGAGCTGGAAATAGAATAGGTAAGATAATTTTAGTAATAGTCTGAAAACGGGTTGCACCTAATGCAGAAGCCGCTTCTTCCAGTTCAGTTTCTACATCGCTTAAAACTGGTTGTACCGTGCGCACGACAAAAGGCAGACCAATAAAAATCAGTGCTAGTGTAATCCCGATAGGGGTGTAAGCGACCTGAATGCCTAAAGGCTCCAAATACTGTCCAATCCAGCCAGTGGGTGCATAAAGAGAAGTTAAGGCAATACCTGCAACTGCAGTAGGTAACGCAAAAGGCAGATCGATCAAGGCATCTACCAGCCGTTTTCCTGGAAAACTGTAACGTACCAGACACCAAGCCAGTAGTAATCCAAAAACAACATTAATAAAAGCGGCCAGCAATGCAGTCGTAAAACTGAGCTGCAGAGATTTTAAAATACGCTCTGAACTCAGAATTTCCCATAAACCATCCCAGCCAATACCTAGCGACTTGATAAATACCGCAGAAAGAGGGATTAGAACAATTAAAGACAGATAAGCAAGGGTAAAGCCTAAAGAAAGACCAAATCCTGGCAGCACTCGGGAACGCTGCAACATGTTAACTCCTCAAAAGAGAGTATGCCCACTTAAAATAAGCAGGTGAAATAAAACTGAAAAAACTGCTCAAGCATATTCATGAGCCTTTAAATTGCAAATCTGAAAAACAACTCAGTGTTATCAGTAATATTGATATTTAAGCTATTTTTCTCTGCAATTAAAAAATCGAAAATCTCCGGAAAAGGCCCGAAGCCGGAAGCTACATTAATATGACCTACTTTACCCAAGCTAACTGGTTTTAGATTCCAGGCATTAGCAAAAAACTGGGCATCTTCAAGCTTAAACCACGGATCATTGTCACTGATGATTAGCTGGGCCGGGACACGGATTTTTAGATTCTGAAAATATTCTGCATAGTTATATTGACTGTTCCGTGCAAAACCGGCCTCACCAAAACGTTCAGGATTAGCTGGAGCGACCAGTACCAGATTTTTGATTCTGTGTGCCAGCTCCGGATATTCGGCAAGTGCGGCGATGCTGGTCAGACAGCCAAAGCTATGCGCTACAATCTGGAGAGGTTCCTGATGCAAACTTACAGTTTTCACAAACTGGGCAATCCATTCCCGAAGTATTGGCATATTCCAGTCTGTTTGCTGTACACGGGAACAGGACCTGAGCTGTCTTTGTAACCAGGATTGCCAGTGTTCATATTCACTGCCACCTACGCCCGGTACAATTACTGTATGTATTGAACTCATGTCTGATCCCCCGGTTTACACAGAACTCTACTTTTGGCTGTTATTGATTTTTACAATCTGGTCAAATACACCGTCATTTTCGAAATGCTGCTTTTGTACCTTATTCCAGCCACCAAATTCTTGATCAATTGTGACCAGCTTCAGCGGTTTAAAAGTACTACTATATTTTTTCAGGACTGCCTCATTACGTGGTCGGTAATAATTACGGGCAACCAGATCCTGTGCATAAGGTGAATACAAGAAGTTTAGATAACCTTTTGCAACATTCAGATTCCCTTTTTTGGCTGCATTTTTTTCTACAATCGCTACAGGCGGTTCAGCCAGAATAGATAAAGAGGGCGTAATAATTTCAAACTTGCCAGGCTGTTCACGTACTGCCAGAAAGGCTTCGTTTTCCCAAGCCAGCAGCACATCACCAATACCACGTTCAGCAAACGTTGTAGTAGCTCCACGTGCGCCAGAGTCAAGCACTTTGGTATTTTTATAAATCTGGCGAACAAACTCCTGTGCCTTGGCATCATTACCCCCTGGCTGGTGCTTTGCCCATGCCCAGGCTGCCAGATAATTCCAGCGCGCGCCTCCAGATGTTTTAGGGTTCGGAGTAATAATTCCTACTCCCGGTTTTACCAAGTCACCCCAGTCTTTTATTCCCTTCGGATTACCTTTACGTACCAGAAATACAATAGTTGAAGTATAAGGAGTGGAATTCTGTGGTAATTTTTTCTGCCAGTCAGCAGGTAATAATTTTGCTTTTTCAGCAATTACATCGATATCAGCAGCAAGTGCCAAAGTCACCACATCAGCTTCCAGCCCATCAATCACCGAGCGTGCCTGCTTACCTGAACCGCCATGAGACTGGCGTAAATTCAGGTCTTGACCGGTACGTTGTTTCCAGTAAGCACCAAACTGCTTATTTACCTGATCATAAAGCTCACGCGTTGGATCATAAGACACATTGAGAAAATCTTTAGCTGCAAAGCTTGCAGTAGAGGCCGAAAGTAATGCTGCAATTATTCCAATTTTTACTTTTGAAAATTTCATATTTTATCCCCAATATTTTGCATAAGCATAAAAACATGAAAGCAGAATAGCGCTAGTCTTTATCCATAAAAAATAATAAAAAACGAATTCATTATGAAAAATAAAGAAAAAGAAAATATACTTCTGTTTCTAAACTAAGTTGCAGAATCAACTGGATACTTCATATCGATGCTGTTTTTCAAGAATGCTAAGAAAATAGAAAATGTTCCTATTGAAGACCGGGCTTTTCAGTATGGAGATGGCTGTTTTACGACAGCCCGGCTGCGGAATAACCAGATAGAGCTGCAAGATTTACATTGGGCTCGGCTGAGGAACAGTTGTGAGCGTCTATATCTTGATGCTGATTTTAACCTGATTGATAAAACGCTTGAACAGCTACAAAATCATTATCCGGTATTGAATGGTACGTTAAAAATACTGATCAGTCGCGGGAGAGGGCAGCGGGGTTATAGTTTGCCTGAACATCCGGCCGATATTTATATACTGTTTTATCCTAAAGCCAGTGAAGTGATTAGACCGCAGCTGATCCGAAGTGGTGTGCTGAATCAGGCTATGGGTTTATGTATGCCGAGTCTGGTAGGTATTAAATCTTTGAATCGTCTGGAGCAGGTGCTACTTAAAAAGGAAGCCGAAATGCAGGGTTGGGATGAGGCACTGGTCACCGATGTGCAGGGAAGTGTTGTTGAAGGCGTGAGCAGTAATTGCTTCGTTTTTCAAAACAATACATGGTTTACACCGGAACTTCGCTATAATGGCATCCACGGCGTGATGCGGGCGACAATCCTGTCACGCATGCAGCGGAAAAATATCGTCTGCGAGCAGCGTTTCATCGACATGGAAAATATTGGGCATTTTCAGAGCCTGTTTTTCTGTAATGCATTAAGCCCCATGAAAATTGTTACTCAACTTGGACAGCGGAGCCTGGATTCCCAGCCTTGTCTGGATTTATTCCGTATTTTGCAACTGGATCAGATTAGCTAGTTTATGCCGAAACCTCACTCAACTCCGAAAAAAAAGAATGCTAAACCTACGTTCCCTGCTGTACTGACGATTATTGCAGGCCTGTTCATACTTGGCTTGGTGTTGCTCTGGTCAAGCCTGTTTAAAAATTATCCGGTAAATGGGCCAAAACAAATGCTGGCAATTAATCCGGGAGACACCTATTCAGGCTTTATTGACCGGCTGGCTGAAGACGACAAAATCAGTTTTCCAATTATTTTAAAGCTTTACCAGAAACTGGTCATCCATGACACATTAAAGACTGGTGTATATGAAATCCAAAAAGGCATGAGTGTTCGGCAAGTACTTGAACTGATCTCGAACGCTGAAAATGCCCAGATGAACCGGATTTTAGTGATTGAAGGCACGACCTTTAAGCAGTTACTTGAAAATCTGAAAAAAGACCAGCTGGTTACTCATACTATTACTCATTTACCAGAACAGCAGCTATTAAAGGAATTGAATATTCCTTACAGCCATCCGGAAGGGCTATTTTCACCAGACACTTACTTCTTTGCAAAAGGTGAAACCGACCGCAAGATTCTAACCCATCTCTATACACGCCAGATGAAAGCACTGGATGAGGCATGGCAAAACCGGGCCAGTGGTCTACCGTATAAAGATAAATATGAAGCACTGATCATGGCTTCTATTATTGAAAAAGAGACCAGCATTGATAGTGAACTGCAACAGGTTTCCGGAGTGTTTGTGCGCCGCCTGAAAATGGGAATGCGCTTACAGACTGACCCGACCGTAATTTATGGTATGGGGGATAACTATAGAGGTAATATTACCCGAAAGGATCTGCGTACACCAACGCCTTATAATACCTATACAATTTCTGGCTTGCCGCCAACGCCAATAGCTTTGCCAAGTAAAAAAGCAATTGAGGCAGCAATGCATCCGGATAACTCAAATAATATTTACTTTGTTGCCACCGGCAATGGGGGGCACAAATTTAGCGCCAGCCTCGAAGAACATAACCGTGCAGTACAGCAATATCTATCTGTACTTCGAGCTAAAAATTAGGAGCGTAGGATGTTTATCAGTTTCGAAGGTACAGAAGGCGTAGGAAAAACTACTCTAATCCGTGAAATTTATGCACATTATGAGCAAAAGGGTGCCGAGATCATACTCACTCGTGAACCGGGTGGAACATCTTTAGCTGAACAGATTCGTGCACTATTACTCTCTGTTAGTCATGATGAAAAGATGAGTGATGATACCGAGCTTCTGCTGATGTATGCAGCAAGAGCCCAACATTTACAACAGGTCATTTTACCTGCGCTTCAGGCCGGTAAAACGGTTTTGTGTGACCGTTTTACCGATGCCAGTTTTGCCTATCAATGTGCTGGACGTGGTCTGAATGAAAATAAACTGGCGCTTCTCAACCAGTCTTTTGTTTCTCGTATGCCAGATATTACATTATGGCTAGATGCACCGGTTGAGCTGGGAATGTCTCGTGCCCGTGAGCGTGGTGCACTAGACCGTTTTGAACAAGAAAAGGTCAGTTTTTTTGAAAAAGTGCGCGCAGGTTACACTAGATTATGGCAACAACATCCGGAACGGATTAAGCGCCTTGATGCTACACAAGCACCAGAAAAGGTACTTGAACAGGCGTTGGAACAGATTGGAAAACTGGCCTGAATTAAAGGCCAGTTTTAGAAAAGGATTGGATTAACCAAGTGCTGGTTCGACTTCCTCATTAACCCGCGGTTGACTAACTTTGAAATCTGGTGGCATTAGGATGGTTTTTCGAAGTTCAGGCGCCAGCTCCGGATAATCCAGCGTATAGTGCAAACCACGCGATTCTTTACGTTCCATCGCGCAGCGTACAATCATCTCGGAAACCAGTACCAGATTACGCAGCTCAATCAGGTTTTTACTGACCTGATAATCTTCATAATATTCAGTGATTTCCCGTTTAAGCATCTCAATTCGATGCAATGCACGCTTGAGGCGTTTACTGGTACGGACAATACCAACGTAATTCCACATGGTCTGACGCAGTTCGTCCCAGTTTTGCAGTATTACAACATCTTCGTCTGCATCGGTAACCTGCGAGTCGTCCCATTCAGGCACAGCAGGCAAGCTAACTTCAGGGTTAAACTGGCTCTGGATATGCTGGGCTGCACTCATGCCATAAACAAAACACTCTAGCAGGGAGTTACTTGCCATTCGGTTCGCACCATGCAGACCGGTATAGGAGGTTTCCCCAATGGCATATAGGCCAGAAATATCGGTCTGGCTATACTCATCCACAATCACGCCGCCGCAAGTATAATGCGCAGCTGGCACCACGGGAATCATATCTTTGGTAATATCAATACCCAGTTCAAGCAGACGGGTATATAAGGTCGGGAAGTGTTCTTTTACAAATTCAGCCGGTTTATGGGTAATGTCCAGCCACACATGACGAATACCCAGCCGCTTGATTTCAAAATCTATGGCACGAGCCACAATGTCTCGAGGGGCCAACTCGGCACGCTCATCAAAACGCAGCATAAAACGTTCACCCTCTGGCAGACGCAAATAAGCACCTTCACCACGCATGGCTTCTGTAATCAGGAAAGAGCGGGCTTGAGGGTGATACAGACAGGTTGGATGGAACTGGTTGAATTCCATATTGGCCACACGGCAGCCAGCACGGTACGCCATGGCAATTCCGTCACCGGTTGCAATATCAGGGTTAGATGTATACAGGTAGGCTTTCATAGCTCCTCCGCAGGCCAGTGCGGTAAATGGGGCTAAAAAAGTATGGACTTTGCCAGTCTTTTCATTAAGTGCGTAAAGGCCGACGGCCCGATTTTTTTGCTCATCTATTCCTAATTTTTCGGTAGTAATCAGGTCAATTGCAATATAGTTTTCAAATATGGTCAGATTTTTCTGTTCTCGGGCACGCTGCACCAGTGTCGTTGAAATCGCTTTGCCGGTTGCATCGGCAGCATGAATAATCCGGCGCTGAGAGTGTCCGCCTTCACGGGTAAGATGCAGTTGTTCGGCATCATCCAGCGTAAACTGTACGCCATGTTTGAGCAGAAAATCGACTGAAGGTTTACCACCTTCTACAGTATGTTTAACCGCGTCCAGCTCGCATAACTGGGCGCCTGCAATCATGGTGTCATCAATATGCTGTTGAATAGAGTCAGTTTCATCCAGAACTGCGGCTACGCCACCCTGTGCATAATATGTGCTGGCTTCTGTCAGGGGAGCTTTAGCTAAAACAGCAATGTTATAATGGTGAGGTAATGATAATGCCAGGCTTAATCCGGCTCCACCGCTACCTATAATAATGACGTCAAACTGATGAGTTGTATTTAAACTGCTCATATTCATCGGCTATTTGATAGAAATTCGATCATCAGACCGTTTTTTGCCTAAGAATGCAAGACTTAAAACGCTCAGGTTTAACCAGAATTTCCAATTAAATTTAAATTTTGTAACGTTTTGGCTAAAACCTTGTTTTAAATTATTCATCAAACATATTATTAATCAAAATTAAAAAACCGTTCAGCTAAAAAATTATCATTTAACTGCAGTATGTGAGTTGTGCTTCATGAAAAATCGCTTATTACAAAAAGGAATGTACGCTGCTGTTTTTACTATGGCAGCGGTACAGACACAGGCGGCTTCTACAGTCGATTTCTCTAATCTGGTTGAGCAGGTCAGTCCGGCTGTTGTGAGTGTAAATGTTGTCAAGAAAATGACACAGGAAGAGCTGTTACAGCAGCAGGTACCGGAGTTATTACGCCGCTTTTTTGGCAATCAGGTGATTATTCCGCAACAGCAAGTACCGCAAGAAAAAACCGGCTACGGCAGTGCCTTCTTTATTAGTAAAGATGGTTATCTGCTGACCAATCATCACGTAGTTGAAAATGCCTCACGTATCAGCATCACCTTGAATGATCGTCGTGAAATTGATGCTACTGTAGTTGGAAGTGATGAACGAACCGATGTGGCTTTACTTAAAGTTAATGGCTCAAGCTTTCCAGCTCTGCGAATTGGCAATGTAGACCAGCTCAAGGTTGGTGAACCGGTGTTGGCAATTGGCTCGCCATTTGGTTTTGATTATTCTGCGTCAGCGGGAATTGTCAGTGCTAAATCCCGAAGTATGATGGGAGAAACCTCTGTACCATTCATTCAGACAGATGTTGCGCTTAATCCCGGTAATTCTGGGGGGCCACTATTTAACCAGCGTGGTGAAGTTGTAGGTGTAAATTCACGTATTTTTAGTGGAACGGGTGGCTATATGGGCCTGTCTTTTTCCATACCAATTGATGTCGCAATGGATGTCGCTGAGCAATTAAAGAGTAATGGTAAAGTAATCCGCTCTTATCTGGGGGTAATGCTGCAAGATATCGACCGTAATCTGGCAGAAGCGTATAAATTGCCTAAACCGGAAGGTTCACTTATTACCCAGGTCGCACCAAATTCTCCAGCGGCCAGAGCAGGACTAAAAGCTGGTGACATCATCTTGCAAATTAACGGGATGGCGATCTCCCGTACTTCAGATCTTTTGAATTATCTCAACCGTCAGGCTCCAAATCAGAGTATTCGCTTGCAGGTATTACGTGACGAGAAATTGAGTAATATTACTGCTACGCTCACTACGGCACCAGATAATACGCCAGCAAAAACCAATACACCTGTACAAAATAAAGGACCTGTTTTAGGTATAGCTATTCGCAATCTGACCGAGGCTGAAAGCAGGCAGTTGGGTATTGAGGGCGGAGTATATATTCAGGAAGTTATGCGAGGGGGGCTGGCAGCACAATCCCGCTTGATGCCAGAAGACATCATTACTCAAATTAATAATACGCCTGTGCGAAACAGCGATGAGTTCGTAAATGCAGTAAGTAAGCTGAAAAAGAATACGGTAGCCCGGGTTGCGCTGATCCGTCAGGGGCAACGCGCTATCTTGGGCCTGCGAATCCAGTAACAAACTATACCAATGTTTAAAGCCATCCTGCAGGATGGCTTTTTATTTAAGTACCATTAGCCGGATGATGCCTTTACACTAGATGTTTTATGTGAGTTGATGCAAGACAGGAAAAAATTGCACGTGAATACATTTTTTGATTTAAACATTCAGGTTCAGCCAGAGCATATTGATAGTTTGGGACATGTAAACAACGTCGTATATGTCGCCTGGATGCAACAGGTGGCAGAAGCACATATTGAGGCACTTGGACTGGGACTGAAACAGTATCAGGAACTTAAACATGCCATGGTCGCAGTTGAGCATCAGGTACAATACCGTAAAGCTGCATTTGAAGGGGAGGAACTGATTCTACGTACCTGGCTCTATGATATTAATGCATTGTACTCATACCGTCAGTACGCTTTTTACCGTCCACAAGACCAAACCCTGCTGTTTACCGGTCAGACCAAATGGGCATGTATCGAAATAGCAACGGGTCGCCCAAAACGTATGTCGCCCACTTTTACTCAGGCTTACCAGCCAATTTCAGCAGAGATAAACCCGATGGATTTCTCGACAATCTAAATTGGTCGATATGGTTTTTCCAGATTTTGCTGATTTACAGCTCAAAGCAAAAGCGCATGATTTATGGATACTTTAAAAATTCCATCTGTTATAATCGCTCGCAATTTCCCGAAACAGCTTTTGCTATGTACCTTAAATTTTGTACATAGCCGTATACATTTTTCAAGGTAGCCCATGGCGCAAGCTAAAAAATCTGTTGATATCAAAAACATTCGTAACTTTTCGATTATTGCGCATATTGACCATGGCAAGTCGACCCTGGCAGATCGATTCATTCAAATGTGTGGTGGATTGCAAGACCGTGAAATGCAGGCACAAGTGCTTGACTCAATGGAGCTTGAACGTGAACGCGGTATTACTATTAAAGCCGCTTCTGTAACACTCTATTATACGCATCCGAATGGTCAGGAATATCAGCTCAACTTTATTGATACCCCAGGGCACGTTGACTTTTCTTATGAAGTCTCACGGTCACTGGCAGCCTGTGAAGGTGCTCTACTGGTAGTCGATGCAGCACAGGGTGTTGAGGCACAGTCAGTTGCCAACTGTTATACCGCAATCGAACAAGGCCTTGAAGTTCTGCCAATTCTTAACAAGATTGACCTGCCACAGGCTGAGCCTGAACGCGTCATTCACGAGATTGAGGAAATTATCGGAATTGAAGCGACTCATGCACCGACTTGCTCTGCAAAAACCGGTATGGGTGTGGATAAAGTTCTGGAAACACTGGTTGAGGTTATTCCGGTGCCAGAGGGTGACCGTGATGCACCTTTACAGGCTCTGATTGTTGACTCATGGTTTGATAATTATTTGGGTGTAGTTTCCCTGGTTCGCATCAAGCAGGGGCGTGTGCGCAAAGGCGATAAAATGCTGGTGAAGTCAACAGGCCAGACTCATATTATTACCTCTGTGGGTATTTTTAATCCAAAACATACTGAAACCGGAATGCTCGAAGCAGGCGAAGTAGGTTTTATTATTGCCGGTATTAAAGATATTTTTGGCGCTCCTGTTGGTGATACCATTACTCTGGCCTCTACGCCAGAAGTAGGTACGCTGCCGGGCTTCAAAAAGGTAAAACCTCAGGTATATGCGGGTTTATTTCCGATTGACGCCAGTGATTTTGAGCCTTTCCGTGAAGCATTGCACAAGCTTCAGATTAATGACTCGGCACTATTTTTCGAACCTGAAAGTTCTGATGCGTTAGGATTCGGTTTCCGCTGCGGCTTCTTGGGAATGCTGCATATGGAAATCGTTCAGGAACGGCTGGAACGCGAATATGATCTGGACCTGATCACTTCTGCCCCTACAGTAGTTTATGAAGCATTAACTAAAGCAGGTGATACGATTTATATCGACAGCCCGTCAAAAATGCCTGATGGTTCTACTGTTGAAGATTTGCGTGAGCCAATTGCAGAATGTCATATCTTGGTGCCACAAGAATATCTGGGTAATGTTATGACGCTGTGTATTGAGCGTCGTGGCGTTCAAAAAGACATGAAATTCTTGGGTAATCAGGTCTCTATTACTTTTGAAATTCCAATGGCAGAAGTCGTCATGGACTTTTTTGACCGCTTGAAGTCCTGTTCACGTGGTTTTGCATCACTAGATTATAACTTTGTCCGTTTTGAAAGCTCCTCACTGGTAAAAGTAGATGTGCTGATTAATGGTGAGAAAGTTGATGCTCTGGCAATGATCTGCCATCGTAATGATGCGCGTCACCGTGGTATTGCTCTGGTCGAAAAAATGAAAGATCTGATTCCGCGTCAAATGTTTGATGTAGCGATTCAGGCAGCTATTGGTGCACAGATTATTGCCCGTTCTACTGTAAAAGCCATGCGTAAAAACGTCTTGGCGAAATGTTATGGTGGTGACGTGTCACGTAAGAAAAAACTTCTGTCTAAGCAGAAAGAAGGTAAGAAACGCATGAAGCAGGTGGGTAGTGTTGAAATCCCTCAGGAAGCGTTCCTTGCAGTCTTAAAAGTAGAAAGATAATAATAAGAGGTCATCTAGCTCATGGATTTTGATTTTAACTTGATCCTCGTTCCAGTCACTGTCATTTTTTTCCTGGTGTGGCTGCTCGATAAACTTGTTTTCAAGCAACGCAAAACGAGGGGCCGTGGCAATGAAAATTTTATCATTACCTGGGCTTATGACTTCTGGCCAGTACTAGCCATCGTGCTTGTACTGCGCTCTTTCTTTTATGAACCTTTTAATATTCCGTCAGACTCTATGGTACCAACCTTGGAAACCGGAGATTTTATTCTGGTCAACAAGTATCAGTATGGAATGCGTCTGCCGATTATAAATAAAAAATTCATTGATATTGGTGAACCTGAACGTGGTGATGTGGTGGTATTCCGTTATCCGCCGCAACCAAGTATTAGCTATATTAAACGTGTAGTCGGCTTGCCGGGTGATCATATTGTATATGACCATGGACAGCTGAGTATTAATGGACAGCCAGTTAAAAAGGTTCCGGTTGAGTTCAGCCGTGAAAAGGATATTCAGGACACGCCAGCTTCGATCTATCATAAAGAAACTTTGGGCAAACATACTTTTACCATGCGTGAGCTTGAAGGGGTAAATGTTGCGCGTCAGGCTCCATTTATTAACTATGTTGAAAATGGAAAATACTCGGGTGAAGATGGTCTTTACTGGGAAGTCAAAGTTCCAGAAGGTCATTATTTCGCTATGGGAGATAACCGTGACCAGAGTGCAGACAGCCGCTTTTGGGGGTTTGTGCCTGAAGAAAATCTGGCCGGTCGAGCAGTTTATATCTGGATGCATAAGGAACCCGGCTTCAAGATACCAAGCTTTGCACGTAACGGTAAAATTGATTAACCATTTGGGTGGGTAATAACAATGCGTAATGCTCAGCAAGGCACTTCTTATATTACAATTCTATTTGCGATTATTGTCTTTGCAATGGTGGTAAAGGCTGTAGTAGCCATATGGCCAGCATATTGGGATAACCGTGTGATTAACAGCCAGATTGAAGAGTTATTAAAAGACAGTCCAGCAGATATAACGCCAGCAAAATTTACCCAGCAGATGGATCAGCGTTTGGACATGAACAATATTGATGACTTGCAGTTCAAAGATATTGCCCAAGTTTCAAATGATCAGGGTTTACATGTAAATACCCGCTATGAAGTGAGAAAACCTTTCTTGCTTAATATTGATTTAGTACTAAAGTTCGAGAAGAGTTTTGATCAAAGGTCACTCTAAGGTAAGTGATTTTCGCTTACCCAGCCGTATCGGCTATCAGTTCAAGCAGCCTGAGTTGTTGCAGCTTGCCCTGACTCACCGGTCGGTTAGTCACAAATATAATTATGAACGTCTGGAGTTTTTGGGCGATTCACTATTAGGCATGATTATTGCCAACTATTTGTATCATGCGTATCCTTTTGAAAATGAAGGCCGACTGACCCGCATGCGTGCTACTCTGGTCAGGCAGGAAGCATTAGGCAAGATTGCAAACGATTTGAAACTTAGTCAGTGTTTAATATTAAGTACAGGTGAATTAAAATCGGGAGGACACCACCGTGAATCGATTCTGGCCGATACTGTAGAAGCCATTATCGGAGCAATTTATATTGACTGTGGTGAGCTCAAGATTTTACAAGACATCGTACTGAAGTGGTATGGTCCATATTTAAACAATATTGAGCCAACCGACCAGTTAAAAGACCCGAAATCCCGGTTACAGGAATATCTGCAAGCCCGTAAAAAACCTCTCCCTGTTTATGAGGTGGTCGATATTCAAGGGGATGCACCGAACCAGCATTTTAAAGTGGAGTGTTCGGTCGACAGCCTGCCTAAATTTATCGGAGAAGGGTCAAGTCGTCGCTTTGCTGAGCAAGCAGCAGCAGCGGAAATATTAAAGTTATTGGAGCAATAGACTGCATGTCGATCCAGCCAGATCAAAACAGTACAGATCAAGAGTCAAACACACCGGACAATAACCTGATTGACCAGTTCTTTAGTTCACAGGGTGTGACTATACCTGCTGATTTTAAGAGTGGGTTTGTGGCTATTGTCGGACGTCCGAATGTCGGTAAATCAACTTTGATGAACCACCTGTTGGGACAAAAACTCTCTATTACTTCCCGTAAGCCCCAGACAACACGACATAAAATTATTGGTATTGATAGCCGTGAAAAGTCACAGGCCGTTTACGTAGATACTCCGGGAATGCATAAGAAAGAAGTGCGTGCCATCAATAAGATGATGAACCGTGCAGCACATTCAGCCCTACGTGATGTAAATCTCGTTCTGTTTGCGGTAGATGCCCATAAGTGGACACAAAATGATGACCTGGTGCTTGAGAAGCTGAAAAATGCTGAAATGCCAGTCATTCTGGTTATCAACAAGATTGATACTATTGAAGAAAAAAGGACATTACTTCCTTTGATTCAAGAACGTACTAAACTCATGAATTTCGTGGAAATTGTACCAGTTTCTGCATTGCGTGGTGCAAATCTGGAACATCTGCGCGATACAATTGACAAGTATTTACCTTTCCAACCGCCGCTATACTCATTTGACCAGATTACTGACCGTTCAGAGCGATTCCTGGCATCAGAAGTAATTCGTGAAAAAATTATGCGACAGCTTGGTGAAGAGCTTCCATATGACCTGACTGTTCAGATTGAATCTTTTAAAACTGAGGAGCCGGCATTAAATGAGAAGACTGGCCGGATGAAAGCTGCCTGTACCTATATCGATGCCACCATTTTTGTTGACCGTCCTGGACAAAAAGCCATCGTGATTGGTGAAAAAGGTGCTAAGCTGAAAAAAATCGGGATGGATGCCCGTATTGATATGGAAAAAATGTTCGAACAGAAGATCATGCTGACACTGTGGGTAAAAGTGAAAGGTGGCTGGTCTGATGATGAACGCGCGCTCAAGAGCCTGGGATATAGTGATATCTAAGGCTTAAGCTTTTTGCAGGAGTTCCGTAGTGATCAAGACAATGGCAATACTGATAAGCATTCTAATGCTGCAAGGCTGTATTCATAAGATTGTTACGGTTCCTGTAAAGGTGGCTTATAAAACCACGAAAGGGGTAGTCAAGGGGACTGCGGCAGTGGTGGGTGCAGTTATCCCTGATGGGGATGATGAAGATCAGGCATCAGATCGGGACTAGCTCAACCCTATGCGCAATGAAGCTTTGCATGGTTACCTGATCCATTACCGTAAATATCGTGAGAAGAGTCACCTTGTCTATTTATTTACTGAGGAATATGGCCGGATTGATGGAATTTTACGTCAGGTTCCCCCGCCACAGTATCAACCTTTAGCACTTCAGGCTTCTGGTAAAGGTGAACTCAAAAATTTCAGTAAACTTGAAATCGTAAATCAGCCTATTTTCTTTTACGGTGATGCATTCTTCTCTGGCTTTTATTTAAACGAATTATTACTTCGGTTATGTCCGCTTGAAGAGCCGATGCCACAGACTTATCAGCAGTATCAGTTGACATTGGTCAAGTTACAGCAACTGGCAGTAAATGCACAGCCCGGGCTGCTATTAAGACAAATTTTACGCCAGTTTGAACATATTTTGCTTGAAGAGCTTGGTTATGCTATCGATTTTTCGGTAGATGCCCATCAGCAGTCAGTTGAACCGGAACGACATTACCATTTTCAGATTCAGGAAGGCTTTATACCTGTACAAAAAGCCAGTTCAGCTACCTTGGCTGGCCAGAGCCTTCTTACAATGCTGGACTATGAAAAAGGTGCAGATTTCTCCCAGCCACAGTTACAGCTATTATCTCGACTTTATCGCCAGATGATTACATCTTTACTGGGTGACCGGCCATTGAAGAGCCGCCAGTTATGGATTCAAAATACTCATTCTCAATCTTAATCAGGAATTTATTATGGCTGCATTGCTTGGTGTAAACATAGATCACGTTGCTACTTTAAGACAAGCACGAGGCACCGTTTATCCGGACCCGGTGAATGCGGCACTGATTTGTGAACAGGCCGGTGCAGAGGGTATTACCCTGCATTTACGTGAAGACCGCCGTCATATTCAGGATAGTGATGTACGCCGTATGCGTCCAGCTTTGAAAACCCATATGAATCTTGAGATCGCCGTAACTGATGAAATGGTTGAGTTTGCTAAAGAAATCCGTCCACAGTATGTTTGCTTTGTACCGGAGAAGCGACAGGAACTGACCACAGAAGGCGGTCTGGATGTAGTGACTAATTTTGAAAAAGTTAAAGCAGCAACTCAGGCATTATTGCAAGTTGGTTGTGATGTTTCTCTCTTTATTGATGCCGATCTGGCACAGATTGACGCGGCTATTGCCTGTGGTGCACCTACCATCGAGATTCATACCGGTGCTTATGCAGATGCTCATAATGAAGCAGAACAACAGGCAGAGCTTGAACGTATTATTAAGGGAACTGAATATGCCGCAGGTAAAGGCCTAGTGGTAAATGCAGGACATGGTTTAAACATTGACAACGTGACGCCAATTGCAGCAATTCCACAGATCCATGAATTAAATATTGGACATTCGATTATTGCAGATAGTCTTTTTATTGGCCTGGCACAAGCTGTACAGCAAATGAAAGCAGCAATTAAGGCAGCACGTTAATTATGTCGACTTTAAACTATGATGAACTGATGCAGCCAGTAAAAGCTTTTCTTGGTTGTGAAACCCCGAAAGCCTGGCTGGATGAAGCACTGAATAATTTAGAGCTACTGATGCAGGACCATGCCAACTGTGAAAAAAAAGCAGCTGGTACAGCAATGAACCTGATGTTCCGTTACAGCTTTTTTACTGACTTGCAAGTCAAGCTGGCACAGTTAGTTCGTGAAGAGATGCTGCATTATGAACAGGTACTTGAGTTTATGGCTAAACGTGGTCAAGAATGGAAAGCGGTCAGTGCTGGACGTTATGCGGCCGGCTTGCGCAAAGAAATTCGTACTTATGAGCCAGAAGCTTTAATTGATGTACTGATTATTGGTGCTTTTGTAGAAGCACGTTCTTGTGAGCGGTTTCATGCACTTGCACCGCTGGTCGATGAAGAGTTAGGGCGTTACTATCGCTATTTGCTTAAATCTGAGTCTCGACACTTCGAGGATTATCTGGCTTTGGCGCTCGACGTGGCCAAGACAGCAAAACTTAAAAATGCTGAAGAAGATATCCAGACACGCATTGAACATATACGGGAAATTGAAAAAGCTCTGATTTTAAGTTCAGATGATCTTTTCAGGTTCCACAGTGGTGTTCCGGCTAAAACTGCAGCTTAACCCCGAGTGCTAATAAGAAATCCTTCTTTATGAAGGATTTTTTTAGTTTGAAAAATAGTAGTTATTAAAAAACAGACAATAAAAAGCCCACTTTAATGCTGTGGGCTTTTATATATTTGGCTCTCCCACCTGGGCTCGAACCAGGGACCTGCGGATTAACAGTCCGTCGCTCTACCGACTGAGCTATGGGAGAATCTGAATGCGATTATAGAGGGATTTTAAAGTGGGTCAAGCTTAAATTGTCATATTTCTGATGCTGGAGTCCCATATGCTTTTTATTTAGTCAAATATTGAAATAAAACAGAAAAAAGCTTTACAGTGCGAATCAACTGTTGCTAGATTAATAACAGAACAGAGCGCTTGAGTAAAACCAAGCAGTGTGGATTTAAACCAACTTGCCAGCACTAAAATGGCTAAACAGGAGAAGGCGAATGAATACGCTATCTATTTCTCAGATTTTCTCTCATTTTTCTTTATATCAGAAAAATTATCTTTCTATTATTCAAGATGCTGAACAGTATTTTACACCGGTAACAGAAGCCTTTATTGAGCTTTGGCCAGCTGGTAGACATCAACTTTACTTAGGTGATCTGCTACAACTCTGGTTGAGTGAAAAGTGGTTAATAGAAAAAACCCATTCCTCAATTTTAGATACTCTTTCAGCAACACCGCAACAGATTCATCAGCTGAAGAAAGATCAGTATATTTATCAAATCGCAGGCAGCAACTTATCTGGTCGGAATCAGGCAAAAGTCTGGTCAGCTTCACAGCAAGATGTAGTCTCAGTGCCGTTAGACAGCGCCTTTAAGTTTTACTGTATTTATAAGGGAATGACCCGTCCGCAGAAGCACCATATAAATTCGGGTAAATTTCTGAAATCAGCAATTTAGAGAGAACCTAGAAATCCTAAGATAATAATTAACTTTATAGCTGGCCTATGGAGATGAAACGCTTAAAGAGAGCATTATTTTAATACTTTGAAAGCGTAAAGCTAGGTTAGAGTTTGCTGAAAAACAGGCTTGCTCGATTCAGGATTTTTAATCTGGAGCAAGCCGGAGAAGAATAGCTGCTAATTACGGAGAATCATGCAAGTGGCTGTTGCAAAAGCATAAAGTTTTCCTTCTTCATCGAAAATTTTTCCTTCAGCAATACCAAGGTTCTTGCTGAGATTGATGAGGGTTCCTGTAGCTTGTAATTCTTTGTTTTTAGGGATTGGACGGCACATTTTAATATTTAAATCTATAGTTCCATATCCTGCACCTGCTTCTAGCATACTGTGAACTGCACAGCCTGTAACAGAATCCAGAACAGTTGCTGCAAAGCCTCCATGTACACCACCTAACGGGTTCAGATGCCGCTCATCTGCTTTCACCTTGAAGGTAACAGTACCCTGGGTGACTTCTACAGACTGCATGGGCATGGTTTTGCCAATGCTGGCTGAGGGCAATACCCCATCACGCATTGCTGTGAGCAGTTCAAGACCAGTCATTTGTTTGGGATCTTTCATTTTTCTTCCTGTTCTACTATTAATTTATAAAGTTCTAAAAAGGAACTTGTTATTAACTTAGCGGATCGATTAAATTAAAGTCAATAAATTTTTATATGTTAGACAGAAATGAAATGGTCTGAAACCCAGCAGCAGAACTGTCCTGTAGCACAAACACTTGCCATGATTGGTGACCGCTGGACTTTATTAATTATTCGTGATGCATTTTTAGGACTGTCCCGTTTTGAACAGTTTCAAAAATCATTGGGAATTACCCGGCATGTACTTGCAGAGCGTTTAAAACGTTTGGTTGAAGAAGGCATACTGGAAAAACAAAGTTACATAGACCGCCAGCAACGTTTTGAGTACGTGCTGACTGCCAAAGGTAGGGACTTAAAACCTATTTTAATGGCAATCGTCGAGTGGGGTGTGCAGTGGACAGATGCAAAAGAACCAAAATTTTATTTGAAAAAGGAAATATTGGAAGAATTAAAATAGACAGTGAACCCGAGCTAAAAAAAGCCTGCTATGTAAGCAGGCTTTTCTAATTACAGGATTTATTTGGCAGCTTTTTCAGCCTCAACAGAAGCAACAGCTGCATCTACACCTTCAATCGAGTCTGCTGCTTTTTTAATACGTGCCAGAGCATCTACCAGTACTTCATCAGCAGTAGCATAAGAAATACGCATAAAACCTCCCAGACCAAATGCATCACCTGGAACTACTGCAACACCAGTTTCTTCCAGTAACCATTCAGAGAATTCTGTGCAAGATTTAAGACCTTTAGCACGAATAAGAGGTTTAATGTTGGCATAGGCATAAAAAGCACCATCTGCAGGCAGACAAGAAATACCATTGATTTCATTAAGACCATTTACAACAAGGTCATGGCGGCGCTTAAATGCTTCAATCATTGGCTCAAGTACATCTTGTGGGCCATTAAGTGCAGCTTCTGCAGCCACCTGTGAAATTGAGGTCGGGTTAGAAGTTGACTGAGACTGGATCTTTTTCATTGCCCCAATCAACTTGGCAGGACCTGCTGCATAACCAATACGCCAGCCAGTCATTGCATAAGCTTTAGATACGCCATTTAATACGATGGTGCGGTCATATAAATCTGGCGCAACAGTTGCGATATTATAAAATTCATCATCCCAGCGGATCGGTTCATACATATCATCAGATGCAATATAAACTTCCGGATATTTGCGAAGGACCTCAGCTAGAGCTTCCAGTTCAGCTTTGGTATAAATCATGCCTGTAGGGTTGGAAGGGCTGTTTAATACTACCAGACGGGTTTTGTCAGTAATTGCAGCTTCCAGCTGTTCAGGTGTAATTTTGAAACGCTGCTCTTCACCGCATTTCACAATAACAGGTACACCTTCAGCAATAATCACCATATCTGGATAACTGACCCAGTAAGGTGCAGGAATAATTACTTCATCACCTTTATTTAAAAGTGCGAGTGCAAGGTTAAAAAATGACTGTTTACCACCGCAAGAGACCAGAATCTGGTTTGGTTGGTAATCCAGATTATTGTCACGTTTAAACTTGGCAATAATTGCTTTTTTTAGGCCTGGCGTACCGTCAACAGCGGTATATTTAGTAAAACCATTATTGATCGCTGTAATAGCAGCGTCTTTGATGTGTTGTGGTGTATCAAAATCAGGTTCACCTGCGCCCAAACCAATCACATTCTTTCCAGCAGCTTTTAACTCAGCCGCTTTATTGGTTACAGCAAGCGTTGGGGACGGTTTGATGGCATTTACACGATCAGAGAGACGTACGTCCACGGCAATATTCCTTCTTATGGGGATTAAAAATAAAAAGCAATATTATCTTAGCGTAAAAACTGCTTAAAGGGCGTGTAAAAATTACTATATCAGTAAAAAAATGAAAAAGATGGAATCACCTCATGATGAAGCTACAAAAAATCCCGGAATGTCTGTTCGATTTGAACGGAAAAGCACGTTACAATATGGATTGTTTTATTTTGAGTTAGTGTATGAGCCAAAACAAAAAGCCACTGGTCAAGCTCCCGTTTCCAGTGCCGGCAGCCGATCATCCAGAGCAGGTTGCTGTGCATAACCACGTTCGCCCTAAAGCTGAAAACTATGCCGACCGTACATGGGCTCCGCCACGTGGCACTCGGCGCTCTATGGGTAAGCGTTAGTTATAAAAGCAGATAGATCGCCTGTTTTTATAACCCCACACAGTTTAATTTATAGCGTGCTGTTTTGGTAATAATGTTGTTTTTTCTGATACATCTGCTGATCAGCACGTTTTAATAAAGCTTCTATGCTTTCATTTTCCCTGCTCGTAGCACATCCCATGGAAATACTGATAGGTTGGCTGGCATAATACTGGTTATCAATCTTGAACAGTTCTTCAATAGTTTGCGTTGCAGTCAGTGTTTCAGCTTCTGTAGCTGTAGGTAAGAGAATGACGAACTCATCACCTCCAATGCGTGATGCAGTATAACGGGTGTTTTCAATCGCCTGATTAAGTACGTTTCCGACTCTGCGCAATAGCCCATCACCAATATCATGACCTAAGGTGTCATTAATTTCCTTTAAACTGTTCATGTCTATAAAAATACAGGAAACAGGACGCAAACGGCTACGTTCAAGACGTTTGACTTCCTCAGAAAAGAAGGCCCGGTTGCAGAGCTGAGTCAGCACATCATGCCTGCCCAGATATTCCAGATAATTTTCAGCCTTTTTACGTGCGCTGATATCAGTTAAAGCGACCTGCACCATTCCCCAGTCTTCTTCATAACCGGGAAATACGGTAAATTGCAAAATAACATGACGGACACTGCCATCAAGCGCATAATTAACTGCTTCACGCTGGTGATGCAGATTACCATTCCAGAGTTCAATCAGCTGTTCACGGAAGGTCTGCTGCATCTCGTCAGCAAAAATCTGATCAGTATTTTTTAATAAACTCTCTTTATCTGGCGCTTTAAACAGGTCCAGTGTTGCCTGATTTACGTCGATAATCACAATATCATCGATACACTGGTTAACGAACTCACTATGAACATCTAAAAAGGTATGGAAATCCTGAATATTTAGCTGTTTTAGCTGATCAAAACGCTGTTTGATGCGACTGAAATCTTCTACCCATAAAGAAGTCGGTGAATAGATAAATAATGATTCGGCAAGAATACGGTTCTTTTCTTCCTGACGTCGGGCATTTTCGTAGTGGGTAATATCTTCTGTGGTTAGAAGCAGGCGTGAAAGATCATGTTCATAACCAGGTAAAACGATAGCTCTTAACTGAATATCTAAACGTTTACCAGTTAGGGTATAATTTACAGCAGTACTAAAAAATTCGGTTTCTCCCTGCCATAGTGCTACTAGTTCCTGAATGTGGGTTTGATACATGTCCTGCTGAAAAATATTTGCAGTATGTTTAATCAGATCTTGCTGGCTGTCTGCTTCAAAAACTTCTAAAGTTTTGGGATTGACCCGAATGACCTTGATTTTATGAGCACAGCTGCGTACCCGTTCTACATCTTCTTTGAGAAATGCGGCCAGATCATTTATACCCTCTGAACGCCAGACATCGAACTGTTTTTTGATTTCACTATAATCTTCAAGCCACATGGGAATTGGAGACAGATCAAATATTGAAGAATCAAACAGTTCCATGCTTATATCCACATTTTAGGTGACTGGCGAGAGTATAGGGGTAAACAGATTTTTTTAGAACAAATAAGCCGATGAAAATAAGTGGTTATCTGGATAACAGATATTTCTGAAGCTGTAATTACTGAGCTGAATAAGTTAATAATCTAAAAATCTGTCATATTTTACTTTTAATATTTCTAGTTTCAGCCCAGTAATTTATAAATATATAATAAAATTAAATTTTAAGCTTTGGCAAGCCGATTGACCGGATGCTCAATTTCAATTTCTCCTTCCCAAAGGCGAATAAAATCCTGTTCATTAAAATCATAAAGTTCCATCAATGCGATGATGACACCAGTAAATACCAAGGCTCCTTCAGTATTTTCCGGGAAATCATAAATTTTACCATTGAATTTAGATAAAATATCACTGATTTCATGTTCGCGGCCACGTCCATAGCGGTCACGAGGATACATATCTTCATTAAGTACAATCAGGGCAACGGCTTTTTCAGCTTTTTTCAACCGGGTTTTGTCTAAAGCCGCCTCAAACGAGTCACTACCATGATTAAAATAGAAAATGACCTCATCATTAATAAATTGTCTTACCATATCTTGGGTCAGGGTCGGAAACTGTTTTAAAGCATTTCGTTCTACATAAGGCTTAAAAGATTCAGGAAGTATCACATTTTTTGAAATACCTTTAAAAAATGGAGCAATATCTGAAACTTTGTAGCCTGCAATACCACAACCCAAGGCGGTAATAAAATATTTCATTTTAGGGTGGTTACGGGTATAAACCTTGAAATCCTCTACATAATGCTCAATCTGGCTAAGTGGCATTTGCTGAATATGCTCGTTTAAAGTGGGGATAGCATAACTTTGCCCCGCCCAACCTCGACCCACACCTTTTACTGCTCCAAAATACTGGTGGGCTACCCGGGCAGCGCCATCACTGTGTTCGCCTGCCAGATTACTGCCAAATACAAATACAGTATCTTCAGGCAAAGCTTTGATAATACTTTCATCGTGATATTGGTAGACCATATTAACCAGACTTTTTAGAGAAGTGTGTTGTCATGTTGCCGCTGAAAATGCATAGGGTCAAGTGAAATCTTGAGCGCTTTGAAGTGTAACCAAAACATAGCAAAAAGCTATCAGGAAACGCTTAAACATAAAAGAGTTAGTGCCCGAATTCTGTTAAAATATACAGGTCAATCATGAGCAGAGAAGAGTATCAGTGAGCGAGAGCCGTCCTTTTGAATTGGTTACACAGTATGCGCCTGCCGGAGACCAGCCACAGGCTATTGAGAAACTGGTTAAAGGCATCCAGCAAGGGTATAAAAGTCAACTGTTACTTGGGGTGACGGGTTCAGGTAAGACCTATACTATGGCGAATGTCATTGCACAAACCCAGCGGCCCACCATTGTAATGGCACATAATAAGACTTTAGCTGCCCAGCTCTATGGCGAATTTAAAGCTTTTTTCCCCAATAATGCCGTTGAATACTTCGTCAGTTATTATGACTATTATCAACCAGAAGCTTATGTTCCGTCCTCTGATACCTTTATTGAAAAAGATGCGGCAATTAATGACCACATTGACCAGATGCGGTTGTCTGCTACCCGTTCTTTACTAGAACGTCGTGATGCTATTATTGTCGCTTCGGTCTCTGCTATTTATGGCTTGGGTGATCCTGAAGCCTATATGAAAATGCTACTGCATATTGTTCAGGGAGACCGTGTTGGCCGTGACGATATTATCCGCCGTCTTGTAGAGATGCAATATACCCGTAACGAGCTTGAGTTTGTGCGTGGTACCTATCGGATCCGCGGTGAAATTATGGATATTTTTCCGGCAGAGTCAGAACAGAATGCGATCCGTATTGAACTGTTTGATGACGAAGTAGATTCAATACGCTGGTTTGACCCTTTAACTGGCAAAATGCTGCGCAAGGTACCCCGTGTAACAATTTACCCGAAAAGTCATTATGTGACACCAAAAGATAATCTGGTTCGTGCAATTGATACTATTCGTGACGAGCTAAAAGACCAGCTTAAATTCTTTCGCGAACACGATAAACTGCTTGAAGCCCAGCGTATCGAACAACGTACCCGGTATGATCTGGAAATGATGCAACAGCTGGGTTATACCAACGGTATCGAAAACTATTCACGCCATTTATCTGGACGTCGTCCGGGTGATGCACCTCCGACTCTGTTTGACTATGTACCTGATGATGCTCTGCTGATTATTGATGAATCACATGTTACTGTACCGCAAATTGGAGCCATGTATAAAGGAGACCGTTCCCGTAAAGAGAACCTCGTAAATTATGGCTTCCGTTTGCCTAGTGCGCTGGATAACCGGCCCATGAAATTTGAGGAATGGGAGCGGATTATACCCACTACGGTCTTTGTAAGTGCTACACCTGCCCGTTATGAACTGGAAAAGTCAGAACAGGTAGTAGAGCAGGTAGTACGGCCAACCGGACTGATTGATCCGGAAATTGAAATACGTCCAGTATTAACTCAGGTCGATGATGTGCTATCAGAAATCAACATACGTAAAAATTTAAATGAGCGTGTACTGGTGACCACTCTTACTAAGCGTATGGCTGAAGATTTAACTGCTTATTTGAAAGAATACGGGGTAAAAGTAGCCTATCTTCATTCAGATATCGATACTGTGGAGCGAGTAAAAATTATTCATGAACTTCGTACCGGGGTGTTTGATGTATTGGTCGGCATTAACCTGTTACGAGAAGGCCTAGATATGCCAGAAGTATCCCTTGTCGCGATTCTGGATGCAGATAAGGAAGGTTTTTTGCGTTCCGAGCGTTCACTCATTCAGACCATTGGTCGCGCCGCACGTAATATTAAGGGCAAGGCAATCTTATATGCTGACCGCATTACGGACTCTATGCAAAAAGCAATTGATGAAACAGAGCGTCGCCGCAACAAACAGATTGAATTTAATGAATTGCATGGAATTATTCCGCGTAGTGCAGTGCGTCAGGTCATTAAAGAAATTGATACTGGAGAAGTATTAGCTGAGGACGAGATTGATGAGAAAATCACCGCGCAGGCACTTTCTCTGACAGCCGATGAACGGCATATTTTAGCTGATCCAAAACTTCTAAGTAAGCATATGGCGAAGCTGGAAAAAGAAATGCTTAAAGCTTCTAAAGAGTTACAGTTTGAACAGGCAGCCCGTCTTCGTGATGAAATTCTGCGGCTAAAAGCCCAAATGTTACAATAGTGGCAGGCTGAAAGTTTTTCGCAGCAAATTCATAACATAACACTACAAAGAGTGCAAAAAGAACAAGTTAAGTTAGATTATTCTGTGAAATAACTCTTTCATTTCTACGAGGTTTCATGTGCTATGACTAAAAATATATCAAAAGCAGGTTGGCAATTAACAAAGATTGCAGTAGGGGGAGCATTGCTAACTGGTCTTGCTGTCGGGACAATGGCGTATGCGCAAAGTAAAACCATGCCTGTGGTTGAGCGAGTTGAACTGGATAAGTATCTGGGTGTATGGTACGAAGTAGCCCGAAAACCTATGTACTTTCAGCGAAAATGTGCGCGTGATGTTACAGCTACCTATACTTTAAATGAAAATGGCAACATAACAGTAGATAATCGCTGCTATACCCAGGAAGGTAAAATGATGCGTTCACTAGGTGAAGCATATGTGATTAACCCTCCATTTAACAGTAAACTTGAAGTCAGTTTCCTGCCAGAGGCAATTCGTTGGTTACCCTTAGGCCGAGGCGATTATTGGATCTTGAAGCTTGATGACAATTACCAGACAGTACTGGTAGGGGAACCTTCTCGAAAGTACCTTTGGGTACTGTCACGTACACCACAGGTTAAACAGGACGTGGTAAATGAATACCTGAATTACGCTTCTTCATTGGGTTATAAGCTTGATGATATTATTCATACTCAACATACGACTAAATAATAGATTTGTCTTGATCTTCTGAGTCTTAGAAAACATGTTTAAGTATGATTTTTAAATAAATAGATGAATTTTCCATTTATCTTTTCTGCTCCTTTATAATGCAAGATTAAAAAATAGAGGGGCAGTAGAAAGTGTTTAAAGGCGTTGTGCTATCCGTTACAGCATCACTCACCTTCGGGGTTCTCTATTTTTTTACAACCTTTCTTGCTCCTCTTAATAGTGAGCAAACCTTTGCTTGGCGTATGCTATCAACTTTGCCATTTCTGACATTTTTTATGTATTGGAGTGGTGATTTTAAATATATTTCTGCTATTTGGCAGCGGCTTAAAGCCAAACCTCAATTTATTCTAATGTTATTGGTTAGCTCCATTTTATGTACTTCCCAGTTATGGCTCTTTCTGTGGGGTCCAATGAATGGACGAGGCTTACAGGTTTCATTGGGCTATTTCTTATTACCACTGGTCATGGTGCTGATAGGGTGTATTTTATTTAAAGAAAAGTTGTCAAGATTTCAGGTAGTGGCAGTGGCACTGGCAGCTATAGGTGTTGGCCATGAACTCTGGCGAATCGGCGGTATAGCTTGGGAAACAGCCTATGTCGCCGTAGCCTATCCCTTTTACTTCTTTTTGCGAAAAAAAATTCATACAGATCATCTGGGAGGCTTCTGGTGGGATATTGTATTAATTCTTCCGGTTGCAGTTTATTCGAGCAGCATTGGTCTACATAGTTACAGTCAGTTTCTTGCTTATCCCCACCTATTCCCGGCGATAGCAGGTCTGGGAGCGTTAAGTGCATTAGGCTTGGGCAGTTATATTTTGGCAAGCCGTTATTTGCCTATGGTAATTTTTGGCTTGCTCAGCTATCTGGAACCTGTACTGCTAGCCTTGGCTTCAGTTGCCTTGGGCGAAGCAATCTCAGGCGATGAATGGCTGACCTATATTCCTATCTGGTGTGCAGTATTGGTGTTAGTAGTAGAAGGAAGCTTACATTTATACCGACAGCAAAAAAATAAACAGGATCTGGTACGTAATCTGAAATCTTACCAGACCCGTTTAAAAGATGACTAGCTAGAGTCTTGAGTAAGAACTACATGATTTGCTAAGTGATTTTATTCACCCAATTTAAGTATTCATATCTCTAGAATTCTGAACAGATAAGCCTGTAAGATAATTTTGTAAAAAATTAGCGATATTTTATGAAATTATAAGCAATATATTGGAAAATATGACCAGCCCTTTCAGCTTTTGTTTCATTCTTGCCGATAATTCCATTACAATTATCGGGTTTTGAAATTCACGCCTAGATACATTATTAATTAGAGGACGTATTTGTGAGCAAAGACACTATCATCGCCCTGCACGCAGAACACCAAGGTCGCTGGAAAAACCGTGAAGAAATTGCGGAACGGATGATTGCGCTGATTGGCCAGTTATACCGTGAAAAAAATATTGTCACTTCTGTTTATGGCCGTTCTTTAGTTAACCGTTCAGTAATCCAGATTTTAAAAGCCCATCGTCGTACCCGCGTAATGGATGTAGAGCTTTCTGTTGTTCATACTTTTCCAATCCTTGAGGCATTGGTAAAAATCGACAATATCGGTTCTGCTGAGATTGATCTGGGTAAACTGGCTGTTGAATATAAGGAACAGGGTGGTGATGTTGACTCTTTTGTAAAAGAGGCTGTCAAGTCACTAGAAGGTAACCCTGCTTCTGCACAGCCTAAAGATGTTGTACTTTATGGCTTTGGCCGTATTGGCCGTATTCTGGCGCGTCTGATTATCAGCCAGTCTGGTCTGGGCCGTGGTCTGAGCTTAAAAGCAATTGTAGTACGTAAAAGTGCAGATGGTGATCTGGCGAAACGTGCTTCTTTGTTGCGTCGTGACTCAATCCATGGTTCATTTGCGGGCACCATCTCAATTGATGAAGAAAATGAAGCAATCATTGCCAATGGTAACTATATCAAAGTGATCTACGCTTCTAGCCCGGCTGAAGTAGATTATACTGAATATGGTATTGAAAATGCTTTAGTTATTGATAATACAGGCAAATGGCGTGATGCAGAGGGCTTGGCTCAGCATCTGAATTGCCCAGGTGCTGCACGTGTTATTTTAACTGCACCTGGTAAAGGTGAAATGAAAAATGTCGTGTACGGCGTAAATCAGGCAGATATTCTGGATGAAGACAAAATCATCTCTGCTGCTAGTTGTACTACTAATGCGATTACTCCGGTTCTTAAAGTACTGGATGAAAAATATAAAGTTATTAATGGTCATGTTGAAACAGTACACTCATTTACCAATGACCAGAACCTGATTGATAACTACCATAAAGCTGACCGCCGTGGCCGTGCAGCAACACTTAACATGGTAATTACTGAAACTGGAGCTGCTAAGGCTGTTGCTAAGGCATTGCCTCAGCTTAAAGGTAAGTTAACCGGTAATTCAGTACGTGTGCCAACACCAAACGTATCACTGGCAATTCTTAACCTGACTCTGGACCAAGAAGTTGATCGTGAAGAAGTGAACGAATTTATTCGTCAAATTTCAATCAACTCTAACTTGCAGGGCCAGATTGGCTATACCAACTCTACTGAAGTGGTATCGAGCGATTTCATCGGTTCACGTACCGCAGGGGTATTTGATGCACAGGCAACAATTACTTCTGGCAACCGTTTGACTGCTTATGTATGGTATGACAATGAAGTTGGCTATAGCTGTCAGGTATTACGTATTGCTGAGCAGATGGGTGGCGTAAGTTACCCTAAGATTCCTGCTGAAACTAATGCATAAGTCATAAGTATTTTAAAAAAACCTGGGTTCACCCGGGTTTTTTATATCTGTACAAAAAAACTGCTGAACAACACATAGAAATTTATAACAATATTGATGAGTAAAAAAATAATATGTTGTTAAGGAAGATATTTTGCAAATAAAGACCATGCTAAGTGGAATAGCCTTTATTCTACTCGCGACCCTGTGCGGGGTGCTGATTGCCATTTGGGCATTTAAACATTTCAAGATCAACATTCCCTTACAAAATCAGGCAGTTGATATTGAATTACAGGAACCCTTACAAGCACGCGTTAAAATTCATGAGGCCCTAGATGTGAATGTCAAAGGAAAAGTGAATGCCAGTATACCGATTCATGAACAGCTTGATATTCCACTATCTCAGACTTTAAATCCACGGGTATATTTTGATAATGAAGTACCTATCAATACTGTTATACCGGTAAAAGAAACACTTAAGGTGAAACAGGAACTGCCTATTGATACCAAGGTCAAAGTCAGAATTCTGGGCAAAGATGTAACGTTACCGCTCAAAGGTAATATTCCTATTGATCTTGATGTGCCGATTGATATTAAAGTGCCTTTAAACCAGAAAGTACATTTAAAATTTACGGCTCCAGTCAAAACGGTGATTCGTGAAAATCTGAATATTCCATTGAATACAACATTGAATACGAGTATTCCCATTCAAGGTAGACTCAGTGTACCGATTAATGCGCCACTTTCTGCTTCGGTTGATGTCAAGAATATTCTGCCGGTAAAGATACGTAAGGGAGAGCTTTCAATACCCCTTGAACATATAGCACTTAAGCGGGTCACGGCTGAACCGGCCAGTTCGCAAGCTCCCACCTTAAAATAGGAGAAGTTAAGGATGAATATCAGTAACTTCTCGTTAAAAGTTTGGCTGGCCAGTTTTATTTTAGTGAGTAGCTTAATTGCGCTAGTGTTCTGGCTGTATTTAAATGTGCAGGCTTCTCTAGAGGTGAGCTCGACCCAGACCGATATTACTTTACCCCATTCTCTAGGTACCCGTATTCATGTAGGAGAATATCTGACTGCACAGACTATAGGGCGAATCAGTTCATCAATTGATCTTGATCACCACTTGGTTTTACCATTGGATGGCAAATATCTGGCAGATTTAAAATTTAATGTGACCACTCCTGTATCGGTACAAATTAAATATTCGACCATGCTCAAAATTAATCAAGTGATGCCCATCGAAACGACTACAGATTTGATCTATAAAAACAAACTACTTCCAAAATTTCCTTTAAAACTCGATGTACCGGTAAATATTGATGTTCCATTTGAACTGAACCGGACTTATGAATTGCCCATCCAGATTGCATTTAATGGCCCGGTGTATTTCGAGTTTAACCAACAACCGATTAATGTGCATGTAAAGCATCAGCTTAATCCTTCTTTAGAACTGAATGATCCGATTAATATTCCTAAGATCGCTAACTTCGAAGCCACCATGTATAACGTTGAGCGTAATACCAAAGCCAATCTGGATATGAAAATGCTACTGCCGTTAAGTTATATTCAATATCAATAGAACAGTTAAAAGTGGAATTAAATTATTTAGGTTGCTTATTTAAAACTAAGCGAGTTGCTGATTTAAAGCTCTAAAAACCCTATAGAAAAACCGTCAAACTTTATAAGCATTTATGAAGCTTGCAAATACCGGCTTATAATAAACAATTGCTATATTTTCTATTCGAGAATTTAGTAAAAATATGGCAGAATAGGCGGTTTTAAGAGTTTTTAGAGGATTGGCATATGCGCTTTGTTGATGAAGCAGTCATTACCGTAGAGGCTGGCGACGGTGGCAATGGCGTAGCCAGTTTTCGCCGTGAGAAATTTGTACCTTTTGGTGGACCGGACGGTGGTGACGGTGGCCGTGGGGGAAGCATTTATATCCAGGCGGATGACAATACCAGTACGCTGGTCGACTATCGTTATACCCGTAAGTTCCGTGCTGAACGTGGCAAGAACGGAGCAGGTGCAAACTGTACCGGACGTGGTGGTGAAGACGTTGTTTTATATGTTCCTGTAGGAACGACTATAGTGGATACAGAATCAGGCGATATTATTGGTGATCTAGTTGAAAGTGGCCAGAGAGTACTGGTTGCCGGTGGTGGTGAAGGTGGGCTGGGAAATACTCATTTTAAGTCATCAACCAACCGTGCTCCACGTAAATGCACAACTGGTGTAAAAGGGGAGTACCGTGAGATCCGTCTGGAGCTTAAAGTACTGGCTGATGTAGGACTGCTGGGGATGCCGAATGCTGGTAAGTCGACCTTTATTCGTGCTGTTTCTGCAGCTAAACCTAAGGTAGCAGACTATCCATTTACCACTATGGTGCCAAACCTGGGTGTCGTTGATGCTGATCGTCACCGTTCATTTGTAATGGCTGATATTCCTGGTCTGATCGAAGGCGCGGCAGAAGGCGCAGGCTTGGGTATCCGCTTCCTGAAACATTTGGCACGTACCCGTATTTTATTACACATCGTCGATGTGCAGCCGATTGACGGTTCAGACCCGGTACATAATGCCCAAGCAATTTTACGTGAACTTGAAAAGTTCTCACCAACACTGGCACAGTTACCTGTGGTTCTGGTTCTCAACAAACTCGACCAGTTACCAGAGGATAGCCGTGAAGAATGGTGTGAACATATTCTGAATGAATTGAAGTGGGATGGCCCGGTGTTTAAGACTTCAGGTCTGCTAAGTGAAGGAACAAAAGATGTTGTTTATTATCTGATGGACCAGATTGAGCAGCAACGTGAACGTGAAATTGAAGACCCTGAATATGCAGCTCAGGTTAAGGCATTCCGTGAACAGCTTGAAGCTGAAACACGTGAGCAAACCATCGCCGCCAAAGAAGCCTATCGTGCAATGCGTCGTGCGCAACGTCTTGCAGATCATGAGGATGATGAGGACTTCGATGATGACGATGATGAAGTGGAAGTAATCTACGTACGTTAAGTAGAACTGAGGACATGATGATAGAAGTGGTAGATGGGCAGCGACAGCTCAAAGCTTGTAAACGTATCGTTGTAAAAATCGGCTCATCTTTACTCACAGCAAATGGTCAGGGACTGGATCTTAATGCAATTTCGCATTGGGCTAATCAGATTGCTGACCTGCATAAAGCCGGACATGAAATTATATTGGTGTCTTCCGGTGCTGTGGCAGAAGGGATGGTGCGCATGAAATTGAGCAGTCGACCCACAGATTTACCCAGTCTTCAGGCATGTGCTGCCATTGGCCAGATGGGATTAATCCAAACCTGGTCCAGTGTATTGGAAAAGCATGGGATTCAAACTGCACAGGTACTTTTAACTCACGATGATCTGGCAGACCGCAGACGTTATTTAAACTCATGTGATGCATTACAGCATCTGATTGACTGGCAAGTGGTGCCAGTTATTAATGAAAACGATACAGTCTCGACGGATGAAATCCGCTTTGGCGATAATGATACACTTGCTGCAATGGTGGCAGGACAAGTACATGCTGACCTGTTAATTATTCTGACAGACCAGCAAGGTATGTTCGACTCAGATCCGCGTTCCAACCCGCAAGCCAAACTACTTTCTACAGTGCGTGCACTCGATGATAGTCTGTTTGAAATGGCAGGCGGTGGCGGCGTACTTGGCCGGGGCGGTATGGTCACTAAAGTTCGTGCTGCACGTTTGGCTGCAAGATCAGGTTGTCCTACCCTGATTGCTAGTGGTGAAAGTGACAACGTACTTTCACGTCTGATGAGCGGTGAAATGCTGGGGACTCTATTTGCCACTGATAAAGATCGTATGACTGCGCATCAACAGTGGCTGGCTGCCCATTTACAGACCGCCGGGCGGCTTGTAATCGATGATGGTGCGATAGAAGCTATTCGTGAAAAACACCGTAGTCTGTTACCCGTGGGTGTTCGTGCCGTGGAAGGCCATTTTAACCGTGGTGATGTTGTGGAGTGTGTAGATAGCCGGGGCAAACGGATTGCAGTAGGCCGAGTGAATTTCAGTTCGCGCTCTGCGGAAATTGTAAAAGGTCTATCTTCCAATAAAGTTTATCAAGTTCTTGGTGAAGCACGCTCTCTAGAAATGATTCATCGCAATCATATGGCGATTTACTGAGATTCTTGTATTAATAAAAAAGCTCGCTCAGGCGAGCTTTTTTATAGGCTCTAATGTAGGCAGTTCAGCATCTTCTCCAACCATATAGCAGTAATCAGCCAGACTAAACATTTCTAGGTCTTCATAACTGTTCCCATACGCATAAACAGACTGGTAATCGGTTAATGTATATTTTTCTTGTATCCTTAACTTTTTCTGCTCGCAACTGCAATCTGGACTGCTATAAAATCCGCTCAATTTGCCCTGATGTACTTCAGTTTCAGTGCAAATCAGGTCTACTCCAAGCAGCCTGCAAAAAGGTTCAAGATAAAGATCGATTGAAGCCGATACAATAACAACATCGTCACCTTGTGCTTGATGTTGTCTCAGACGCCTTAACAATTCAGGATTAAGCTGGTGTACTAACAAGTGTGCATACTGTTCTGCCATTGAATGTATATTTTTGGCATTACTATCTTTAAACATGGCCGAAAACAATTTCGGGCGCATCTGGTGTGCAGTGTATAGCTTGAAATAATAGGCCTGAATCCAAGGGAGAATTTTCAGGCCTTGACGCATGATATGTCGTTTAGAGAGCGTATAAAAGATAAAGCCAGTAAAGCTGTCACTACGGCACAATGTACCGTCAAAATCAAATAGCGCAAGGTTTATAGCTTGATACGTTTGGCGCGTTGCATGCATGTCTGATATCGTCCATTGACGCGTGTGGCAAACCAGTTGGTATTATAGTCACGGCTTAATTTTGGTCCGGAAATGACTACTTCTGGCATAATGGCATAAATTGGTTCTTTACCTGTTTTTTCCTGGTAGAGTTTTTTTACTGCAAGGTAAGTTTGAGTATCTTCAAAGTCTTGCTCTTTTTCCTCCTTTAAATCAGAGCGAATTTGGCGTGGCGTAATCAGAACATTGTTTGCAGCAAAGACCGCAATCAGCTCACGTTCAGACTGGCTTTTGTTTGAACGGATGCTACCGTCTTTATTATAAAGTAGCAGGTCACCATCTAGGTCTAGCTCTGCTTCAGTTAAGTCATTAAGCATACTCTGAAAGGCTGCATTACGGCTTGAATAGCGTCCAGAGTTATAATCTGCAAAGCGGTAGAGCGGCTTGTCATAATCAGCAGGGTACATCATCAAACGATGGATCCCATAATATAGGCCGCCATTTTGGGTATACAGGTCGCTACGCAATTCAGCCATGTTCATACCAGAACGCTTATGCTCTTTGGCATAACCGATATGAACCTGCATTGAACCCAAGGTTGTAATCGGATTTAAACGTTCAGAAACATCTTGTCCTACCAGACGGGCGGCTCCGGTTAGAGCACTTACATGATAGTGTTTACTAAAATGATTAAACATTTCACGGTAGAGTTCATCCAGTTCACGTTCTGTTTTAACCTTGCGCATTCTGCTCAGGTAGTTATCATCCGGAGAAGGTTGGGTTTTCAGCATATTCTTAAAATATCCGGCCAGTGTTACACCCAGTTTATCTTCAAGACGCTGATCAACTTCACGTATAGCTTTTTCACCCAAACCCGGTACTTGCGGGTCAGCAACAAAGTTAGATTCTTGATCGACTACTGCAATAATTGTACAGATATTTTCCTTGGTTTTAGGTATTCCCAACTGGTCAGTAATCTCATATAAGTCGCCAGCCCAAGAGCCACGGTTTTGTACACGAGTAGGAATAAGCCGTTTAATCTGCTCTTCTTTTAATTCTGGCTCATCATTTTTAGACCACCACGAGCCTTCGCCGCAGGCAATCAGACTGAGTGACAGAACAAGAACACTTAAGGATTTAACGGCGGTTGTGCAGCGTAAATTTTTTTTCATGACAATGAAGACAGATGAGTACAGGGATAAGCACCTAAGGCGAATGAAGTATACTATGTCGCTAATAAAATGTACGAATATATATGTATATTAGAGAAGCCCGTTTAAAAAATAATTCTATATCCCTGTACATATTATTAAGCGACAGAGAATTGATGAATAAGATTTAATAATTCTAGTTGGCATGACCCTTGCTTTTAAAAAGATGAATATTCAACTTTTTAAATTTAGGGAAATAGGATGTATAAACCGCTTACTTTATCACTGGCTATATTGTCAGCTTTACTAGGCTCTACTTCAACTTTTGCAGAAGAGTTTAAAGTTCTTAAACAGATAAGTAATCAGCCGGGACTTTTAACGCAGGGAAAGTATAAAGATCAATATTATATACCCAGTACTTTAAAAACTATTCAATGGGGTTATCTGCCTAATAAAGATTCTCGACCAGTTCTAAGTGTGCCTACCGATAGTACTGTTATTTTTGATACTGTTTCCCATGAAGGCCTGCTCGAAGATCAGGGGCGTAATGCAGAAAAATATTTTCGTTCCCAGGGTGTAAAGCCAGAATATATTCTAGATGAAGCAAAGATGATTACGCAGTCTGCTTTAAAACATGATTTTAGTAAAGATGGACCACATATTGTGACGGGGCCTATTGAAATACAGGGGGCAATGCCGGGTGATATATTAAAGGTAGAAGTACTCAATGTTGAACCACGAGTTCCGTATGGGGTAATTTCTAACCGTCATGGTAAAGGCACTCTAGTAGGAGAATACCCTAAAAAAACAGTACAGGAAGGTGCTTCCCACTTACACCCGGAACGTTATGGCAATGTATCAGTTTTTACACCTATTGAGAAAAATGCTCAGGGAGAATATGAAGGTGTACTAAAAACACAACAGGGCAAGTCGATTCGTTTCCCTCTTGCACCATTTATGGGAATTATGGGTGTGGCTGCTAATACCAGTGAACCAGTAAATTCAATTCCACCTGCTTTCTTTGGCGGAAATATTGATATTAACGAGTTAGGTAAAGGCTCAACTGTTTATTATCCGGTCCAGGTTCCTGGCGCACTTTTCTATACTGGTGATAGCCATTTCGTTCAGGGCGATGGTGAAGTCGCTTTAACGGCACTTGAAGGTTCAGCACGCGCTACATTGAAATTTACACTGCTAAAAGCTGGAAAGGACAAAATTCCTGGTAAGGAGATTAAACATGTACTGGCTGAAAATGATCAATTCTGGATTACACCAGGATTAGATGAAGACCTTGATATAGCCATGAAAAAATCCACCCGTGAAGCTATCCGGTTCTTAAATCAGGAATATGGTATTGATGAAGCACTTGCTTATGCTTATTTAAGTGCTGCTACTGATTTTGAAGTTTCACAAGTAGTAGACCGGACTAAAGGAATTCACGCTATGATTCGAAAAGCTGATTTCAAAGAATTTAATCAGCCAGAAAAAAGCAGATAAATGGGAGAAGAGAGAAAATATCGATGAGGATATTTTCTCTTGCTCTTAAAGAAATATAGGGATACTTAAACTGAACTAACTAGCCTAATAATATGTTATGACTCTACATTTTTTATTATAAAAATATACATTCAGTCTTTAAGTGTCACTTTTATTTAATCAAATGATTATTCAGGTTGCCTAAGTAATTATAGGGGCTAAGCCCTTACATTTCTCGACCATCCTCTTACAGACCCAGCTTAATAGGGGGTATTAAATGACTTATAAAGCGATTTAAAAAGTAGAGGAATCAAAATGAAGAATATTTACGCAGTTCTTATACTTTCTTTAACTGGTACGTCATTTACGTCTTCTGTTATTGCTGCTTCTACCGCGGATCGACCTGCACCAGAAGCCATTGCTGCAGCCGAAGCCCAAAAAGCTGCTTTAGACTATCAATATGAACAAGAGCACAAATCATCCGCCTCTTCAGATTAGACAATACAGGGCTTTATAAGATATAAGCTGTGAACTTTAAAGCCCTGCTTTCAAAAACAGTTTTATTATAACTATATTAAACCTGTTCAAATTATATAATATTTATATTTTCTAAATAATAAAAAATTACTCTCTGTTTAATTATAAATGAATCTAATAATTCATAAAGGCTATAGCAGTTATACATAAAACCTTTCATCTCATTATAAAAAAGTAATTACAATTTACTAAAAGTGTGCATAATAATTTTATCTTTAGTTGAAAAGGTTCACTTATATGGATCCATCGCCGTGTCGATCAAAAATTATTTTTAATCAGCCTCATTTATCCGGAGGTCTAAACTAATGGAATTTTTATTAGATCCGGGCATATGGGTGGGTTTACTTACCCTGATTGTTTTAGAAATTGTTCTAGGTATTGATAACCTGGTTTTTATTGCCATTTTGGCTGACAAGCTCCCTCCTGAAAAACGGGACAAAGCCCGTGTAATAGGTCTTTCTTTAGCCCTAGTAATGCGTTTGGGCTTATTATTTGCTATCTCTTGGTTAGTCACTTTGACTCAACCGCTTATTACTGTCTTTGACTGGACTTTCTCCGGTCGGGATCTGATTCTTTTATTCGGTGGTCTGTTCCTGCTTTATAAAGCAGTCAGTGAATTACATGAACGGATGGAAGGTAAAACTGAAGTTAAAGTTACTACAAATGTAGCTTATGCAAGTTTTACTGCGGTTGTAGCCCAGATTGTTATACTCGACGCTGTATTCTCTTTAGATTCGGTGATTACTGCAATTGGAATGGTTGACAATATTTATGTCATGATGGCCGCCATGATTGTCGCTATGGTAGTAATGTTGCTGGCTTCCAAACCATTAACTGAATTTGTAAACCGTCATCCGACCGTTATTATCCTGTGTTTAAGCTTCCTGCTCTTGATTGGTATTAGCCTGATTGCTGAAGGATTTGGTTTCCATATTCCTAAAGGCTATATTTATTCAGGTATAGGTGTTGCAATTCTTATTGAGATATTTAATCAGTTTACTTCGCGAAATGCAGCAAAGCATGAGGCAAAAATTCCTCTGCGTCATCGTACAGCGAACTCGATTTTAAAACTGATGGGTGGACGTGTAGAAACTGTGGCTGATGCACAATCTACAGAAGCGCAAGATGCATTTGTAGATGAAGAGCGCTATATGATTGGTGGAGTATTGACACTTGCCGAACGCTCAGTAGCCTCAATTATGACTCCCCGTAACCAGATTTCCTGGGTAAACCTTGAGGATTCACCTGAACAGATTCGTGAACAGGTATTATCTGTTCCTCATAGCCTGTTTCCTGTATGCCGTGGTAGCCTTGATAAAGTAATCAGCGTGATACGTGCCAAGGAACTGCTAGATGTACTTGAAGATGAAGTCCAGCTAAAAGCCCTGTTAAAACAGCAACGTCCAATCTACATTTTTGAAAAAATGAAAGTGATTGATGCGATTAATACTTTGCGTACTTCCAAAGGCTCGCTAGTATTGGTCAATGATGAGTTTGGTAATATCCAGGGACTTATTTCACCACTAGATGTATTTGAGGCAATTGCAGGTGAGTTTCCAGATGCCGATGAACAGCTTGACCTGGTAAAGATTGATGAAAGCACTTGGAAAGCTGCTGGAAGTCTGGATTTGTATCAACTAGAACTGGAGCTTGGCATGCTAGACTTGGTAGAAGATGATGCAGACTATGTGAGTGTAGCTGGTCTGATTTTAGATAAAATTCAGGATAAGATCACAATCGGTACTCAACTAGATTTCCGGGGTGTACATTTTGAAGTGACAGAACTGGAAGGTAACCGAATCAAGACTGTTCAGATTACACATCAATCATAATCTGGTCTTTTAAAAAGAGCTTCTTTAAGAAGCTCTTTTTTATTTTAATGTATTCATATGCAAGCCTAAATTTAAACAGAGAAGAGCAAGCATCGTTTAAATAACTAGAATAGCCCGTTATATGCCGGTTTATATAAACTATACTTTATGGACCACGAACACAGTTACGACCTTCACGTTTAGCTTGATAAAGATAGTGATCAGCAATTTTGAAAACTTCTTCAGTGCTTTTGGAGCTCTCTGGCCAGTATGCGATACCAATAGAAATAGTTACCGGGCCAGACAGGTTGGTAATATTCGATTCTATTTTTTTTCTTAAACGTTCAGCACTGTTATAGACTGCTTTTTTATCAATAGTAGGCATGAGTACAGCAAACTCTTCTCCTCCACAACGACAGCAAATATCATCTTTACGAAAATTGGTTCTTAAATGACCGGCAATTTGTTTTAAAACTATATCACCTTGAATATGGCCATAAGTATCATTAATTTTTTTAAAATAGTCGACATCAATCAGGATAATAGAAAAAGGTGTATGGTTATCTACCATTTCTTTAATAAAGATATCGATACCCCTGCGATTGTACAAGCCAGTGAGAGGATCAGAATTAACATGATGATTCATTTCTGAAATTTTCTTACTAAAATTTTGTGCACTTAAAAGTAAAGATAGTTTGAATTTCTGTACTTCATAATACCAAGGGCTAATCGCTTGAATTTTCTGTTCTATTTCTGGCTGGTTAAGACGACTCGCCATTTTAGCCAAGTGATTCAAGGGGGAAGAAATGAATAGTGAAAGTTTCCAGATCACCAAAAAGATCAATAGATAAAATAATAGGATAACAACTGATACTTTATAAATTACTGAATTTGCCTGTTTAAGTAACTCTCTGGTTGGCTGTTGAGAAACCACAATCCAGTTAGTAGTAGAAATACGAGCGAAACCTGCTAAATTTTCTATTCCTCGACTGTTAATGAGCTCTACTCGCCCTCTATTGATCTGGTTCATATAAGAGAGGGCAGTATTGTTAGTCATAATGCTACCTATTCTCGCGGAATCGGGATGAAAGATAATCTGTCTGCTTTGATCGATCACATACATATAATTTTTTTTATAACCGTATTCGCTGGCAAGAAGGTCACTGATAATATTTTTTTCATTTAAATTGATAACAACCCCCATATAGCCCTGATAAATATTTTGCTTGTTGAAGATTGGTTGAGCTATAAAAATAATTAAATTGTGCCTGATAGAATAATAAGGTTGAGAAATATAGGGTTGTTTACTCTGTGCTAGATGCTTGAAGTTTAGAAGATCCTGATTTGTCAGTTGACCGCTATCAAAACTGGCCGGACTAAAATTAAGAATATTTCCTCGACGGTCACCAATGATTACCGCATTAAAATAATGAGCTTGATTCTTCAGGCGATCGACTTCATATTGCCGTAATTTATTATTATCAAAAGAATAACTAACGGCTAAAGTACTATGCTTGAGTTCAGATAAAAGATTTCTAAAATAGTTGTCAGTACTATTCGCGATCTTAAAAGCATATTCATAGTTCAAGGCAAGTGAATCATTTATTAATTCTTTTTTAGCAATATAGTGACCAATGAGTAAGGAGATAATAAATAAAGAAGAAACAGCAAATATGGTAAGAATAAGGATTAGTTTTCTTAAGTTAAGGTTAAGGGCATGAATAAAGCTAATATGTGACATGGTGCATGAAATCTATATCAACAGTGAAATATTCTATCTTATTTTGTATGTTCTTGGTTAATATTTGTTCTTTTTATTTTTAGATATGGGTTAATTAACCGAGTTAAAAGATATTAAAATTAGATAAATTAATAAAAAAATTCTATTTTAGAACTCAACCTTATGACATTTTATATATTTTTAATATATTAAAAAATAATAAATAATTTTTTTAACTATTTATAATAAGGCTATAGTTTTTAATCACTTAATAGTTCCAATAAAAATTTATTCATTATGATGAAGTTTAATTTGTATTTTGATACATATTTTTATTATTTAAGTTAAAGCAAAACAGCCACTTATGCTAAGCTAAATATAAATAATAAATGAGGATAACTATATGAAAAATATACCAAATGGAACCCAAGTCATTCATCATCTAAATTATGAAGAACAAGTATTTTATAAAGAAGAGAATGGAAACTTACTATTTTGGAATGAGAGTAAATGGGAAAAAGCCCTGATAGAAAGTATTGAGATGATGATCATTAAAGATTTTGAATTAACTGATCTAAGAAACTAAAAGACTATCCTGAAGGGGACGTTTTAAGATAGATCAATTTATAGCTGTAGCCCTGCCAATACAGGTGATTGAGCAGGGTTTATCATTTCTAATGTACTGAATTTATTTAATTTATCTGAAACTCAAGTTAAGTTAACCTATATTCTAGCTCAGGTAGACTTTTATAAAAGATATTAGTTAAGCTTTTGATTATATACCGATATTCTTCAAGATAAATGCGATAGTTGAATTTTAAAAACTCAACAAATTAAAAAATGGATATTCTTTCTGTAAATAATTAAACTAGTTGGTCCGCTATTTGATCTGTTCTAATTTGGGCTTTAGCTTAAAATATCTCTGACTACTTTTTCTCTCCTGTACTGTAATTTTATTAAGCCTAGCTTGTTCAAGGTATAAGTTGGGGGAGCTAAGCAGGCCATTAATTAAGTGTTATCAGGTTTTAAAGTAGATCTAAAGATGAATAGCTTAGTAAATAAGTTGAAAGTGAGGTTGGAAATTTGAGTCAAAATACCGTAATCAGAGAGCTATTTGATCGGCCAATCGAACAAAAAATTTGGGTCGCGCCAATGGCAGGGGTGACAGATCGACCATTTAGAACCTTATGTAAATACTTTGGTGCAGGCCATGCTGTTAGCGAAATGATGACAGCTGATAAGACACTGAGGATGAGTAAAAAGAGTTTATATCGGGCTAATTTTGATGGTGAATTAGCTCCAATTTCTGCCCAGATAGCAGGATCTGATCCAGAACAACTGGCTGAAGCAGCACGTTATCAGATTGCTAATGGTGCTCAGATTATTGATATTAATATGGGATGTCCGGCAAAAAAAGTTTGTAATAAACTTGCAGGCTCTGCTTTATTACAGGATGAAGAACTGGTTGCGCGTATTTTAGATACCGTAGTTGCCGCAGTTGATGTGCCAGTTACCCTTAAAACTCGTTTGGGGTATTTAAATGGTCAAGAAAATATTCTGCGTGTGGCGAAGCGGGCAGAAGAGGCTGGTGTTGCGGCACTGGCTTTACACGGTCGGACTCGTGAAGACATGTATTTAAATCATGCACGTTATGATTTGATTCGTGAAGTTAAAAAAATTATTCATATCCCAGTAATTGCTAATGGCGATATCGATAGTCCTGAAAAAGCCAAATTTGTATTGGAACATACAGGCGCCGATGCGATCATGATTGGGCGTGCAGCACAGGGGCGTCCATGGATATTTCGAGAAATTGCCCATTATTTAAATACTGGAGAATACCTAAAAGCCCCTGATATTGAAGAGGTAAAACATGTATTACTTGGGCATTTAAGTGAGCTCTATGAATTTTATGGGGAGTATTCTGGCTGCCGTATCGCCCGTAAACATATAGCTTGGTATACCAAGGGCTTATATGCCAGCAATGAGTTTCGTCAGAAAATGTATCAAGTAGAAAGTACGTTAGAGCAGGCAAAAGTAGTAGAAGCTTATTTTAACCAGTTATTGGCCCAAGGACGTTTAATGAGTGATGTACAGCAAGAAACTGTTAACCTGCTTGATCCTTAAGCCAAAAAGAGGCTAGGCATGAATATTGTATTGCTCTAGCCTCCGGTTAAAAACTGTTAATCTGAATTTAAATGAGTGGCCTGATTAATTTCAAGATTTAGCAGGTTAATCAGGTCAACAGCATTTAGCTGTCGAATCTGGGCAACATTACTGCCGGCCCAGAATGCCCCATACTCATAATGACCCTGTTTGGATGCAATTTGATGCAGTTGTTTTGCAATATCATAAACATATGGATAGGCGGGTAGACTTGGCCGCTGAACCAGATCAACTTCGGTATGCCATGCATTAATCAGGCCGCGTGCCGGGCGTCCTGAAATAGTTGAGGTAATTTGAGTAAGAGGCCGGTTAAATAAAGCTTCGCGATAGGCTGCATTGGCATTTGAGCTTGGACATTGCACGAAGGCAGTTCCTAACTGTACAGCTTGAGCACCAAGTGCAAGACATTGCTGTGCCTGGCGGCCGTTCATGATTCCGCCCGCTGCTACGACTGGTAAATCAAGATATTGTAAAATTAAGCGTACCAAGTCAGTCGTTTTAATGGCGCTGTCACGATGCGGGTTAAAGCAGCCACGATGTCCACCGGCCTCTACCCCTTGAGCAATAATGACATCAATCCCTGCTTCTGCAATTGCTTTTGCTTCCGCCAGATTGGTTGCAGAAACCATAGTTAAAATCTTTGCTTTTTTAAGTGCTTCAATTTGATGTGGGTGTGGAATACCAAAATGAAAACTGACGGCTGCTGGGCAAGTCTCTAAAACAAGATTAAGATAATCATCTGAGTCCTTAAAGCTTGGATAGATATTTTTTAACTCGTTAGGCGCAGAGGCATCAAATTTTCTAAAGTGCGGTTCTAGATATTCAATCCATTCTTGTGCAGTATCCTGATCCAGTATTTTAGAGCGATGACAAAAAAAATTAAGCTGAAAGGGCTGTCGGGTTAGCTGTTGTGTTTTTAAAATCTGTTCACGTGCCTGCTCAACTGTATTGGCTCCTAGGCCTAATGAGCCCAAAGCTCCGGCATTAGAGACTTCAGCCGCCAGCTCGGGTGTACTTACACCTGCCATAGGCGCCAAGAAAATAGAGTGTTTCAAGCTAAGTCTTTCGATCAGATTCATATTCTTATTACCTAAATTTTATTTTAAGATTTACGTCAAACGCTCGAGAGATGCAACCAATATCCAATATTTTGTTAATAAATAACGTAATTTCAGGCATGGCTAATTTCCTAATGCCTTTTTTATATGAAGGCAGAGCAGGCCATAAACTTGAGTTTCTCTATCACTACCAGATTATATTCAAACTAAAATAGCCTAAGTTAAATTAAATTAACTTAACGACATGCCCTGTCGCAAAGAAATAAATGCAGGCTTTGCAGTCGCAACAGACTAGTATAATTAATGATTATCTCTCTACATGGATGATTGGGTCTATGTCTGAACGTATTCGCGAGAAACTGCAAATTCTGGCTGATGCCGCCAAATATGATGTATCCTGCTCATCAAGTGGCAGTAATCGAAAAAATAAGGATAAAGGACTCGGAAATACCGGTTCCGGGATCTGTCATAGCTATACTGAAGACGGTCGTTGTGTCTCTCTGCTTAAAGTCTTATTTTCAAATATCTGTATTTACGACTGTGCTTACTGTGTTTCAAGGCGTTCAAATGATGTGAAACGTGCTGCCTTTACTGTGCAGGAAGTCGTAGATCTTACTATTAATTTTTATCGTCGTAACTATATTGAAGGCCTGTTTCTAAGTTCAGGGATTTTTAAATCGGCTGACCATACTATGGAACGCATGTTGCAGGTGGTTAAAAAGCTTCGGTTAGAAGAAAATTTTAATGGATATATACACTTAAAGACTATTCCAGGAGCTTCACCTGAACTGATTACAGAAGCTGGACTATATGCTGACCGGATGAGTATTAATCTGGAAATGCCAACAGCAGATGGACTACAAAAGTTTGCACCTGAGAAAAGTCACAGTGAGGTGCAGAAAGATCTGGGAATTGTCCGTGACCGGCTTATCCAGTTTAAGGATGAGCGTAAAATTATTAAAACAGTACCCAAATTTGTTCCGGCAGGTCAAACCACACAAATGGTTGTCGGGGCGCATCATGAAACTGATCAGGACGTGATTTTAATGGCAGACCGCCATTATAAAGAGTTTAAACTGAAGCGTGTCTATTATTCTGGTTATATTCCAATTAACTCTGAAGATCAGGCTTTACCTGCCATTGGATCAGCACCACCATTATTACGTGAAAACCGGTTATACCAGACTGACTGGCTCATGCGCTTTTATGAGTTCGATGCTCATGAACTGGTTGATGACGAACATCCGAACCTTGAACTGGATGTAGACCCAAAATTGGCTTGGGCACTACGTCATCCTGAACAGTTTCCGGTAGATATTAATACGGCTGAATATAGAATGATCTTGCGCGTGCCGGGTATTGGCGTACGTTCTGCAAGAAAGGTCATCCAGGCGCGGCGCTTTGGCAGTATTCATATTGATCAGCTTAAACGCATGGGGATTGCTTATAATCGGGCCCAGCACTTTATTCGCTGTGCAGATACACCCAAATTTATCAAAGAAATGTTGCCGAGCCAGATCAGGCAGCAGATTCTGCTGGCCGGCCAGTCCAAATACAATGCACAGCTCTCTCCACAATTAGGACTAGGCTTTTAAGTGGCCCAGTATGTTTTTGATGGCAGTATGACCGGACTGCTAAGCTGTGTTTTCCGGGCTTTTCAATTTAAAGAGTTTTCAGTAAAAATTAGTATAAAAGGGCGCTTCCAGTCGGGACTGTTTGATGAGGTGATTCATGTAAGTGCAAATGATGAACATGCACAACGTGTATGGAATGCTTTAAAAATTAAAGTTGAATATACGAGCCTGAAAAATTTTTATTACACTTTTTTATCTGAACAGGAACAGGCATTTCAGCAGCTCTTTGAATTTTGTATATATGTATTTCAGTCTGCTTTACCCGTAGACTACAACTATGGTCATGCTGCGGTATTGGGTCTTTCCCAATGGACCAAGCAGGTAGGGCGTGAGAAGCACCGCATGGAAGCTTTTGTCCGTTTCAAAAAAGCCAAGAATGGTCTTTTCATTGCGCTGGTACGGCCAGACTTTAATGTATTGCCTCTTATTGAACGGCATTTTAAGGACCGTTATCAGGACCAGTCTTGGCTGATTTATGATGAGAAAAGGAATTATGGAATTTACTATGATTTAAAACAGGTCCATCAGGTGCATATGCAGGTAGAACAAGTGGACCAGACATTACATACTGGGTTTAGTCAGAAATTTACAGTGGAACTGGATGATGATGAATTGCTTTATGACCAGCTCTGGAAAGACTATTTTTGTGCTATTAATATTGAAGCTCGACGTAATATAAAACTGCATATACAGTATGTCCCTAAACGTTATTGGCGTTATATGAATGAGAAAATATTGTCCGAAGACTCATTTTTGCAAAAGAGATGAGAAAAATTTCATAATCGAATAAAGTAACGCACAGTATTAAGCTTAGAGTTAATGATGAAATTCTTCCATGTTGTTTTAATTTCTTTATCTCTTGTTTTGCTGGGAGCATGCGCAGAAAAACGGCCTGATGATTTCCATAGTACGCCAGCTGATTATCGGGTAAATAGTGCAGTAGAACTGCAAACCAAAATAGATCATCTTAACCAGGAATTACAGCAACAATTCTTAACTTTCAAATCTCAATATCCTGATGCGTTTTCTGATCCCAAGGCTGAGCTAGATGTTCATAATTTGCATACATTAAACGAGCATCTGGTGAGCCGGTTTGCGTTGAAGAATGCAAAAAATGGTTATTGCAACATGATGAACAGCTATTTCGTGAAGATGTTTCAAATTGGACACCAGAATCTCAATCTGGTTGAACATCTTAAACTTGAACATCTACCTGCTCATGAAAATCTGAAAGAAATTTTTGCTCAACCCGAAAATTTCTATCAGTTTATTATTAATCGTTATACCAGCTATCGACAAGTGCAAGAGACCATGAATTATGGCTGTAACCTAAAAGGTGCTCTCGAGCCGTAAATAAAAAACCCATCATATCGATGGGTTTTTTATTTAGCAGCTAGTCAATTTTTCTGGTTGGGGTGCTTCCTCTGGAAAGAAGACAGGACGTAGTTTTACACCAATAGTATTACCTAAGAAGGCAAAGATCAGCCATAACCATCCATGTAAACTACCTGAAGCAATCCCACTGAAATAGGCACCAATGTTGCAGCCATATGCCAAGCGGGCACCATAGCCCAGCAAGATACCGCCCAGAACTGCAGCCAGCAGTGAACGACGCGGTATGTTGAAGTTAGGAGCAAACTTACCGGCCAGACTCGCAGCCAGCAATGCACCCAGCATGATACCGAAGTTCATCATGGAGGTTACATCAAACCAGAGTGGTTCAGTAAGGGCTTTAGCATTGGCAGGTTGTTGCCAATATGCCCATGAGGCGACATCTATACCACCCAGACTAGCTGCTTTGGCAGCCCATACAGCTAAAGCCGAGGTTACTCCCCAAGGCCTGCCAGCCAAGGCCAATGTGGCAAAGTTCAGTAAGGTCAATAAAATCCCGCCCCAAACCAGTGGCCAGGGACCACGTAAAAAGCGTTTCCAGCCAAACTCTGATGGGGGAGAGCCGATTTCTAATGCACCATGGCGCTTTTTCTCAAAATAAACAGTTGCCAGCGCGATGACTGCAAAGAGAGCAAAGTTCAAAAGTAAAGCAGGCATTACCCCCAAACTTTTAACAACAGAGACAGGCGCCAAGTGCGGCAGGTTAAACCACCAGTCCAGATGCAAGGTTGCCAACAGGGAACCCAGACAGAAAAATATCAGGGTAACCACCATGCGGGCACTACCGCCACCGACCGTATAAAGCGTTCCAGATGCGCAACCACCCCCTAATTGCATGCCTATACCAAAAATAAAAGCACCAATCACAACCGAAGTGGAAAGTGGAGACACAAAACCGGTTACCGGCTGACCAAAAAGCTGGCCAGCTCCTAAAGCAGGAAAAAATAGTAATACAGCCAGTGCCAGCATGATCATTTGCGCACGCAAACCACGACCTCGACGCTCCTTGATAAAAACGCGCCAGCTGGAAGTGAAGCCAAAGGATGCATGGTAGAGTGTCATCCCTAATGCTCCACCAATGAGAAGCAGCAGGGCTTGATTCAAGCCAACAATCTGGTATGCACTCATTGCACCAATTAACAGCAGCAGCAAAGCGACCCAGACCGTAACTTGAGAACGATTGGATTTTTCAGCAACAAGATTCATGGGAGAAAAATAATACGAAGAGAATGAGTCTATTTTAACTTATTTTGATGCCTTAATTATTATGTAAATCTATAAAATATATAATATATAACTGAGAATAAGTGATAAGTTATAGTAGTTAAACTGATACAAAAGTCTGAACTAAAAAACAGAAATTTTAATTATTTCTCTCTGTATGCAAACCTGATGAAATAAATAAACAATACACATAGTTTAAATATCAGATCAATGTCAGAAAAGATAAAATATATTAAAGATAAAAAAATGCACTACAGATGTATTAAATAATGAAGGAAGAAAAAATGGATATTATTCCAGCCGAGCAGGCAAAACTATGGACTTTAGAAGCGGGTCTGACTATGACGGTAGTACGAGACAAGCTTAATGATCTGATTGAACAGGCAGCCAGACAGGGGAATACTGTTATATTCATGATTTTACCTAAATACATTGCACTTGAAGACATACATGCTCTCTCAGCAGAGCTGCATGAAATAGGTTATCAGGTCAGGTTTGGACTCGAAGAGAGCTATTATTATTTCAATATCCATTGGCATTAAAACTAAAACAGGCTCCTAAAGAGCCTGCCTTTTAAATCAAAGATTTTTAGACCGATGTCATGCCACCTTCATGCTTGACTTCAAGATGTTCAGGCAGATGTGGATTGGTTAATGCAAAGGCTTCTTTTAACTGCATATCAAAGTTATCTGTAAGCATACTGTCAAAACGCTTGGCATTATAGCGGATAAGTTGTTCAGCTTCTTCATCAGTAATAAAGCCCCTGCTGACCGCATCTTCTACATGCTCTTCAAAAGTTAAACCGACAAACTGTCCCTTGGATTCAGCTTTTTTAAATCTGTCCCAAAGCGGTTCAATCTGTAGCAGCATTTTAAAAGTAGATTCTAGTCGGCCATTTACATCATCTTCTCGGACATTATAGTAAACATGAGCTTTTAGTTGTTCGCGGAACGGATTTTCCATCATAATCCACTGAGCCACCTGTTGTTTGAGCTTATCATTGGGTTTGGCCACAGGGCGACCAAAGGGAAAGCAGACCAGTTTAACCAGCCCGGCTGCTGCAGGCACTGGAAAATTGGCAAATAGACCGTAAAAAGCCTCTTGTACCTGATGAAACGCTTTTTCCAGAGCCAGTTGTGCGTGATCCTGTTCAGCTTCAGTCCTACTGCCACGTTCATAATATTTTAAAATAGAAGTCGCAATGAATAGATAGGAGTGGATATCAGCCAGACGGCCAGACAGCATTTCTTTGCGTTTGATATCACCAGCAAGTAAACCCAAAGACATATCGGCAGTTAAGGCAAAGCAGGCACTAAAACGGTTAACCAGCTTATAGTACGGTAGAGTAAAATCATCGGCTGTAAAAGCTGCACGTGAAGAACCACCTGTAAATGCGTAGGCCAATGCCCGTGCACCCCGGTTTAAGGTATAGCCTAAGTGATGATAAAGCATTTCATTAAACTTGTTTAAGGCACCAGTCTTATCTGGAGATTGCAATAGCTGTAATTCTTCAAACAGATAAGGATGGCAACGCATTGAGCCCTGTCCAAAAATCATTAGGGAGCGGGTTAGAATATTTGCCCCCTCTACAGTAATGGATACAGGAACTGCCTGATACTGTAGAGCCAAAAAGTTGCGGGGTCCAAGTTGAATTGCACGACCACCGACTACGTCCATGCCATGATTGACTACTTTACGCATGGTTTCTGTTGCATAATGTTTTGCCATTGCCGTCATGACAGCTGGCGTGCCACCCTGGTTCAAACCACAGGTGACCATATAACGGAAAGCTTCCAGCATATAGGCATCACTGGCAATATCACTCGTCGCTTCCTGTACACCTTCAAACTTCCCGACTGAAAGTTTAAACTGCTGACGAATACGGGCAAAAGCACCGACAGTCAGGTAACACATTTCGCCTGCTGCGGTAGAGAGGGCAGGCAGAGAAATACCACGGCCAACTCCCAAGCATTCCATCAGCATGCGCCAGCCTTTACCTGCATTTTTGGGTCCGCCGATAATCCAGTCAATTGGGATGAATACATCCTTACCATCGACTGTACCATTCATAAAAGGTGAGCCCGGATAATGGCGCGGTCCAATTTCTATACCGGGATGGCTGGCTGGAATCAGGGCACAGGTAATTCCATATTCATTTTTGTTTTTATCACCAAGCAATCCGTCTGGATCAAACAGCTTAAAAGCCAGACCGACCACAGTTGCAATGGGTGCTAGAGTAATCCAGCGTTTGGAAAAATTCATTTTTAAGCCGAGTACCTGCTCACCGTCATACTCGCCATAGCAAACTACACCGGTATCAGGGATAGCACCGGCATCAGAACCTGCTTCCGGGCTGGTCAGACCAAAACATGGAATTTCAGTACCATTAGCTAACCCAGGTAAATAACGTTCTTTCTGCTCTTCAGTGCCGTAGTGCATTAACAGTTCACCTGGCCCAAGTGAGTTAGGTACCATACAGCTTACTGCCGCCGTCATGGAGCGTGAAGCAATTTTGCTCATAATCCGGCTTTGTGCAAAAGCTGTAAATTCCAGACCACCATAAATTTTAGGTATGATTAGACCTAAAAAGCCTTTCTCTTTAATAAACTGCCAAACGTGTTCTGGCAGGTCTTTATCATGATGATGAATTTGCCATTCATCTAGCATGTCACAAAGTTGTTCGACTTCATGGTCAAGGAAAGATTGTTCTTCTTCAGATAGATGCGGATAAGGATAACGGTCAAACTGATCCCAGTCTGGCGCGCCCATAAACAGTTCTTTTTCCCACCAGCTGGTACCGGCCTCTAATGCTTCGCGTTCGGTTGTGCTAATACTCGGCATTGCATTACTTAACCGGTCAAAAGCCGGACGTGTGATGAGGTTCATACGTAATGAATCAACAAGTAACACCAGACTAAGTAGAATTAGCGGTATCCCCAAAATTAAAGACCAAGGACTGATCAAAGCTGTAATAATGACAGCTCCGATCATCGTTATGGCACCCGTAACTCTGGATAACCCATAAAAAAATATGGCCCATATGGTAAACAGCTGTAGCAAAATACTCAGAATAAATAACATAAAATCACTCCTCTAAATCATTACATCTGATGTGTAAAAACGACCAGCAGGAATCAACAGTTACGAAGTCATCATTTTTCTGTTTATATCACTTGAGGTTTTTTCAGTGAGTCAGTGCAATTATTTTTAATTAGATTAAAATATTTAACCTGCTGTATTAATCCTTTTAAAGCCATATAAACTCAACCATAAATAGTTAAATTTTTGTCACCAAAAGTATAAAAATACTTCTAAATAAAAGACTATATAATTGATAGAAATGTATTTATTTGATGGTTTGGTACCTATAAAACCTGAAGATATATTTGAAATGAGGTTACATAAAATATGTTAGAGCCATACAGAGACTGACACTTTATGTAATGAATAATTTTTGAACATATTATAGAAATAAATATAGATCAAAAAATAGGAGAACTATTATGTCACGTGGAGATAAGTCAGCTTATACAGAAAAACAGAAACGGCAGGCTCAGCATATTGAAGAAAGTGAAAAAGAGCGCGGGCATTCAGAGGATGAGGCAGAACGGATTGCTTGGGCTACTGTAAATAAACAGGACGGTGGTGGCAAAAAGAAATCGGATTAACAGCCAACAGATTATAAAATTAGTAAAAAGGCCCTCACTAGAGGGCCTTTTTAGAGCTTAAAACAATTAGGCTTCAATCGTTTGAACTGCAATTTTTTTTGCTGGATCTGTTTTACGACGCACTTCAGGAACCGGTTCACCATAATACTGACGATCTGCAAAATAGCTTGAACGTACCATAGGTGCTGACCAGATATTTCTAAAGCCAAGCTTACGGCCATGTTCAGCATAACGCTCAAATTCTTCTGGCGTGACAAATCGGTCAATCGGTGCATGCTGTTTGGAAGGCTGTAGATACTGACCAATAGTGACATAATCTACATCATGCGCACGAAGGTCATCTAGAAGAGCAATTACTTCCTCTTCTTTTTCACCAATACCCACCATTAGCCCACATTTAGTTGGAATATCAGGGCAGTATTCTTTAAACATTTTTAACAGGTTTAAAGAGTGCTGATAATCTGAACCCGGGCGCATTGCCTTATATAAACGTGGCACAGTTTCAATATTATGATTAAACACATCCGGCGGGCATTCAGTCATAATACGTAGTGCAATATCCAGACGGCCACGAAAATCTGGAACCAGAATTTCAAGTAACGTATTTGGGCTAAGCTGACGTGCTTCTTTAATACAGTCAACAAAATGCTGTGCGCCGCCATCAAGTAAGTCATCACGGTCGACTGAGGTGATAACTGCATATTTTAGACCCAAATTTGCAATTGTTTCTGCCATATGGCGTGGCTCATCTGCATCTAATGCATTTGGACGGCCGTGAGCAACATCACAAAATGGACAGCGTCGGGTACAAATGTCACCCATAATCATAAAGGTTGCTGTACCACCACCAAAGCATTCTGGCAGGTTCGGGCAGGCAGCCTCTTCACATACAGTATGCAGTTTTTGTGAACGTAAAGTTGTTTTGATACGTTGAACTTCTTCTGGTGCAGTCATCTTCACCCGGATCCAGTCCGGTTTACGAGGCACTTCAACCGTAGGTACAACTTTTACAGGTATTCTAGCGACCTTTTCTGCGCCACGAAGTTTAATACCCTGTTCTGGTTTACGGTTTTCAGACATATTCAACTTTTCCACTGTTTGAGGAGAGATCAGATTGACAGGCTTCTTATTATAACGGACTTAGCTTTAAATAGGAAAAAAACGCTATTCATTTAAAAAATGTAGCCATCACATAATATAGGTGGGGGAAATACAGCAAATTCATCAGGATTACGTCATAATATAGGCAAGATAAGAGATAACGTTTTCATGTAAGGAGCTTTGAATGCCACGTAAGAAAGAGGTCGTTAGTGGGAATTTCGTTAAATATGATGCGGTAGTTCTCGGTTCTGGACCTGCGGGCGAAGGCGCGGCAATGAAGCTGGCGAAAGCAGGTAAGCGTGTAGCTATTGTTGATATGCGTGAGCAGCTCGGTGGTAACTGTACGCATGTCGGTACTATTCCAAGCAAAGCTTTACGTCAAACTGTATCGAGTATTATCCGTTATCAGCGTGATCCGATGTTTAAAAAAGTGGGAGACTGGAAACAGTTCACCATGAAACAAGTGCTACGCAATGCACATAAAGTGATTCAGCAACAGGTCGATACCCATTCACGCTTTTATGACCGTAATAAAATTGATATTTATCATGGACGTGCCTATATACAGGACAAAAATACAGTTTTAATCTTCAGCGATGACGGTATTAAGGAAACGCTGGTATTCAAACAACTGGTGATCGCAACAGGTAGCCGCCCGTATCATCCGGCTGGACTCGATTTTAATCATCCACGCGTATTCGATTCAGATAAAATTCTGGATCTTGATTTTGCTATTCAAAAAATCATTATTTATGGTGCTGGTGTAATTGGTTGTGAATATGCCTCTATTTTTATTGGTCTGGATCATAAAGTTGACCTGATCAATACACAGCATAAACTGCTCAGTTATCTGGATGATGAAATTGCCGATGCATTATCTTACCATTTGCGTGAACAAGGCGTACTGATCCGTCATAATGAACAGATTGATTATCTGGAAACTTATGATGATCACGTGGTATTGCACCTGCAGAGTGGCAAGAAAATCAAGGCAGATGCTATTTTATGGTGTAATGGCCGTTCCGGTAATACGGATGGACTCGGCCTGGAAAATGTTGCCCTTACACCAAATAGCCGCGGACAGCTTGCGGTCAATGATCAGTACCAGACTGAAGTTGAAAATATTTATGCTGCGGGCGATGTGGTAGGCTGGCCATCACTGGCTTCAGCAGCATACGACCAAGGGCGTTGTGCTGGTGCCAATATGAGTGGTGAGCTCAATGTAAAACCGGTAAAAGATATTCCAACCGGTATTTATACCATTCCAGAAATTTCTTTCTTCGGCAAAACTGAGCAAGAACTCACCGAAGAGAAAATTCCTTATGAAGTAGGGCAGGCTTCTTTTCGTCATCTGGCACGTGCACAGATTACTGGTGACACTGTCGGTGAACTAAAACTTCTATTTCATCGTGATACTCTGGAACTTTTGGGAGTCCACTGTTTCGGTAATAATGCTTCTGAAATTATTCACATTGGTCAGGCAGTCATGCAAAGTCCAAACAACACTTTAAAGTATTTTATAGAAACAACGTTTAACTACCCGACTATGGCGGAAGCTTATCGTGTAGCTGCATTAAATGGTCTTAACCGTTTATTCTAAAATGTTGTATATAAAAACGCCCATCAACTGATGGGCGTTTTTATAGATTTTTTTACAGATTAAGCCATCTTTAAATGACAGTTCTATGAAAGGTTTATGACGATTTAATAATATTCAATCTTGAAAACTTTTAAGTAAATGCTTGCTGTGAGTCAATGTGCACAGAAAGCCTGATTAAAATATTCAAAAAGCTGTGGTGTATTGCTCCACAAATAAAAAGCCAGAACAAAAAGAAGTACAATACTAATAGCAATCATAATATTCAGGCTGTCAAACGATTTAGTCATAAATTACGGCCTCTTCATTAACAAAGAAATGTACAAATACTCCGAGCACACTTAAGACAATTGCGGTTAGCCATACTGCATTGTAATTACCTGCAATATCATGATTGACGCCACCCAGCCAGCCACCAAAAAAAGAACCAATCTGATGGGTGAAAAACACGATACCACTTAGCATGCTCAAGTATTTTACTCCGAACATGTTTGCAACAATACCATTAGTCAGTGGAACTGTAGATAACCACAAGATTCCCATGACCATACCAAAAATATAGACACTAATTGTTGTTAAGGGAAGAGCCAGAAATGCAATAATGGCAATACCGCGAATACCGTATAGCAGCATTAAAAGCTTAGGTTTAGAATAACGATCACCTAACCAGCCGGCACCGTAGGTTCCAATAATATTAAATAATCCAACTAAGGCTAAAAAGATAGTGCCGGTCGTGGCGTCAAAGCCGTGATCGATCAAATAACCTGGCAGATGTACACCCAGAAAGACTACCTGAAAACCACAGACCAGAAAACCAAGAGCCAGCCACCAGAAGGGTCGATGTTTTCTAACTATGTGTAAGACTTGCTTAAAAGTAAGAGCGGGCTTTAAAGCCTCACTGATTACTTTGGGCGGCTGGTAATGGGGAGCCTTAAGCATCCATGCCAGCGGAATAATGAAAGCCACTAGAACAGCACAGACCATAAGTGCAGCAGACCAGCCTATACTTTTAAGCAGCAGCAAAGTAGCAGGCAACATAATGAATTGGCCAAATGAACCCGCCGCACTGGCAATTCCCATGGCCATACTGCGTTTTTCTGGAGGAGCGGCCCGACCAACGGCTGAAAGGAGTACAGAAAACGAAGTAGCTGACAAGGCAAAACCTAAAATCAAGCCTACACTTAAATTAAGAAGTAAGCCTGTTGAGCTGAAAGCCATAAGAACTAGGCCAGCGGTGTATAATGCACCTCCAATGGCCACAACAATTTTACTTCCATATTTATCTGCAAGGGCACCTGTAAAAGGTTGAACTGCTCCCCAGATCAAGTTTTGCATGGCAATCGCCAGACTAAAAACATGATGTCCCCATCCAAACTCATGGCTCATTGGTACAAGATATAAACCAAATGAATGCCGCACCCCTAGTGATAAAGCCAGAATGAAAGCACTGGCAATGAGCATATATATAAGCGGTTTGGAGAATTGTGTGGTTGACATATAACGTCCATGGAATGATCGCACGAGACTATAATATTCGATTCGGACAAGAGAAAGAGTGAAATAAAAAATTGGTATGAATAAATTAAAGTTATAAATATTTTAAAAATAAAATTCTTACAGAAAATAGTAAGGCGCTCAAAATAAAAAGCAGGAAAAATTCCTGCTTTTATCGATATAAATTAATTTAGAAACGGTAGCCTACACCTGCATATGCCAAGATCGGATTTACCTCAATATCAGCTTTAGATTTAATCAGCTCACCCAGTTGAGCATCTCTCACCGTGATGGTTGTATCGTTTTTTAAGTGAGCATATGAAACTGAACCTACTGCAAACCACTTATCATTAAAGTCATAAGTAAAGCCTAATGTTGCGACAGGGGCAAAAGCATCACTGGCTTCTACCTCTACTTCTGGGTTGGCTGTACTTGGTGTCCCTTCAAGGGCAGCGCCTGCCTTTCCTTGCTTAATATTTGCAATCATATGTCCGGCAGCAATTAAGTCCTGTTCAGTACGTGGATTAATTTCCAGTTCATTAAAGTAAGCATACATAAGACCTACACCTACATAAGGACGGAACTTATTTACACCTGTTTTGCCAAAATGATACTGAAGTTCAAAAGCTGGAGTCCAAGCACGTGCCGAAGCAGCTGGGCCATAAGCTTCTAAATCTGTAATAAAGATATCATTTTGTAGTGCAATATCTAAAAATTCTAATGGTAAACCCCCTAACTGAGGAGTGGCGATGGCTGAAAACGGCGCATAAATTTTACCTTTACCTTGTAAGTCAACTTTAGGAGGAATACCTGCTTTAATTTCTAGAGAAACATTATCTGTGAAAAAGTAATTAGATATGATTCCTAAGGTAGTTACATCATCAGCTTCAAGTCCAGTTCCAGGATTACTCCACTCTTCCAGACCATTAATAACGGAGCTACCACTTATCGCGGAGTCTAATTCACCACCAGAAAAGAAACCTAAAAAATTTAAAGTATCAGCTAAAGCTTGTTGCCTAACATTAGGATCTAGATTATTTAAAACCGTATCAACTTGAATAGTACCATTTCTTGCTTTCGTATTATTTGCAATAGCTGTATTAACTTTAAAGGGTTGTGCTTTACCTTGAGGCATAACATGTAAAGCACCGACGGAAACAGAGAAGCGTTTAAAGCCATCTGCTTTCATACCAAACCAGTTATTTTCAGCAAAAGACAATTGTGGTAAACCAAACAGAACACTCGTTGTGAGTGCTAGGGCAGTATATTTCATATCTAGACAAGCTCCATGTCTTTAAGACATTAATTTTTTTTGTTGGTAGGTGCAGTATCGGGAAATTAGAGTAATTACTCTGTATTTTAAATGCTTGGTTAATGCATGCTTTTGTAGGGAATTGTGGTTTTTAAGTTAAAATTTAATAGAAAAATGAAATAATTAAAAATTATGTAATGTTTATTAACACTAAATTCAATTTTTATTCATATTTAAAAAATATGGAATATTAAGTTAAAATAAAAGGCTACCTAAGAAGTAGCCTTTTTAATAAATTTTAACTCTGTACACGACAAAAATAGATAACTCATTGAAATAATGTCATAATAATTGTTTTCTAACGACGAATACTATGACACATCTCAATGAGTTATATCTTATCTTAAACAAATATCTAAAATGGAACAAGTCACATTTAAAGTGCTTTGCGCTCATCATGCTTGTGATTATTTTAAAGCAAACATGTAATCTTTCTTCTGCATCTAAAGCCTTGCCCATCAAGTGCTTACCACAATCATTTTATCGACGTATGCAGCGCTTCTTTGCAGGTCAGTATTTTGATTATCGTCAAATTTCTCAGTTGATTTTCAATATGTTTTCATTCGACCAAGTGCAACTGACTTTAGATAGAACCAATTG